>NZ_DASYJG010000033.1:0-44216 GCF_035996765.1 Baekduia sp. | reverse complement strand
GGCGTGGTGACGTAAAACGACATTTTGCGCCTCCAGGCTACTGGCGCGCTGCGCTGCCGCGCCCGGTCAGCTCCCGGTAGAGCTCGTTGGCCGCGAGCCCGGTGAGCCTCCCGATCGCCGCCGCCGCGGGCCGCGGCTTGGCGCCGGCCTCGACGAGCTCGCGCAGCGCCGTGAGCGCCTCCTCGCGCCACGCCGTCCCGGGCGCGGCGGCGCCGCAGACGAGCACAACCTCCCCGCGCGCGGGGTGCTCGCGGTAGTGCTCGGCGAGCTCCGCGGCGCTCCCGCGCCGCACCTCCTCGTGCAGCTTGGTCAGCTCGCGGCAGACCGCGACCACCCGATCGGGATCCACCGCGGCCAATGCGGCCAACGACGCGCCGACGCGCCGCGGCGACTCGAACGCCACCAGCGTCTCGCGGGCACCCCGAAACAGCGTCTCCAGCTCCCCCCGCTTGCGCGGCAGGAACCCCACGAAGCGCCACGTCGTCGCCGGCAGCCCCGACACCACCAGCGCCGTCAGCGCCGCCGACGGCCCCGGCAAGACCTCGACCCCCACCCCCGCCGCCACGCACGCGCCCACCAGCAGGAACCCCGGGTCATTGACCAGCGGCATCCCCGCATCGCTCACGAGCGCCACCGTCTCCCCCGCCTGCATCCGCCCCACCAGCTCGGCGGCCCGCGCAACCTCGTTGTGCTCGTGGTAGCTCACCGTCCGGGCTGAGATACCGTGGCGATCGAGCAGCACGCGCGTGTGGCGCGTGTCCTCGCACGCCACCACGTCAGCCTCGCGCAGCGCGCGCAACACCCGCAGCGTGATGTCCTCCAAGTTGCCGATCGGCGTCGGACAGACCACCAGCGAGCCGGTCATCGGGCGTCCACGAGATCCATCGCCAGCAGCGCCGCGCCGACCATCCCCGACGCGTCTCCGAATCGCGTCGGCACGATCCGCACCTGGTCGCGCGACGGCGCCAGGGCTCGCTGAGCGACGACCTCACGCGCAGGCTCCAGCAGCAGCTCACCGGCCGCGATCACCCCACCGCCCACGACGACGACCTCCGGGTTGAGGATGTTGATGACGTTGCTCAGACCCACGCCGAGGTGACGGCCGACCACCGTGACCACCTCACGCGCCACTGGATCCCCATCGTGTGCAAGCTCGGTCGCGAGCATCCCGGTGATCTCACGTCCGGCCCGCAACGCCTGCCCGAAGCCCGAGTCCGGCAGCTCCTCGGCGGCAAGCCGCGCGGCACGACCCAGCGCAGTCCCCGACACCAACATCTCCAAACAGCCGCGGTTGCCGCAGGTGCACAACGGGCCGTCGACGTCGATGACCATGTGGCCCCACTCGCCCGCGCCGCCGTGCGCCCCGTGCAGCACCTGCCCGTCGACGAGGATGCCGCCGCCGATCCCGGTGCCGAGCGTCAGCAGCGCCGCCGTCCGCGTGCCGCGCGCCGCGCCGTGGCGGTGCTCGGCGACCATCGCCGCATTGGCATCGTTGTCGACCGCAACCGGGACCCCGAGCCGCTCGGCCATCACGTCGCGAAACGGCACGTCGCGCAGCGGAAGATGGACGGTCGTGGCGGCGGTGCCCGTCCGCACATCAACCAGGGACGGGATGCCGAAGCCGACCGCCGTCAGCTCACGCCCGGCGGCGTTGCGCACCTCCTCGACGGCCTCCACCAAGGCGTCCAGCAGCTGCTCGGTGCCCTTGCCCTCGCGGGCGTGACGGAACACACGATGGCGGACGTTGAGGTCGGGCCCGACGACCCCCGCAAGCAGCTTGGTGCCACCGAGATCGACGCCGATCACGCACCCGGCGGACATGCGCGTCACCCTATCCGCTGGATGTCGACCCCCTCCGACCCCCCACCCGAGTACACGAAGTACCGATCGGGCCCTGGCTTCCTGCGCCGCGGACCCAAGCCCGGGGAGCCGCTGATCGGCGACCTCGGCGCCGGTCCAGCCACGCCACCGCGCCCACCGAGAACGCCGTCCGGGCCCGGACTTCCCGAGGACGACGACCGGCGGGGAAGCGGTCCCGCCCGCCCCCGCTGGCGCCTGCCGTTCCACCTCCCAAGACGGCGCCACCCCAGAGGGCCGCTCTCTATCGGACGCGTCATCAAGTGGCTCGTCCTTGCCGCCATCGGCTGGGTCGCCCTTTCGCTCGTCCTCTTCCTGATCAGCGCCCAACTCCAGCAGGGCGACCTCAGCGGCAAGGTCGACCTCGGCGGCGCCGGCTTCCCGCTGACGAGCCCCAACACGATCCTCGTGCTCGGCTCTGACGCGCGTCCCAAGGACTCCAAGGAGCCGGGCGCCTCCAGCAGCGGCAGCCGCTCGGACTCGATCCTGCTGATGCGCGTCGGCGGCGGCAAGAACGCGCGGCTCTCGATCCCGCGCGACACGGTGGTCGACATCCCCGGCCACGGCCGCAACAAGATCAACGCCGCCTACGCCTTCGGCGGCCCCGCGCTCGCCGTCCAGACGCTCGAGCAGTACCTCGGCATCCAGGTCAACCACCTGATCGAGGTCAACTTCAACAACTTCCCGCAGCTGATCGACGCCATGGGCGGCATCACCTACAAGGGCGGCTGCGTCGTCTCCAAGATCAACGGCGGCTTCAAGAACGGCGGCTACACGTTGCGCTTGAAGGAGGGCAAGACCCATATCAACGGCAAGCAGGCGCTGGCCCTTGCGCGTACCCGCCACAACGACTGCAACAAGGCGGAGTCCGACCTAACCCGCGCGCGCCGCCAGCAGAAGATCCTGAGCGCGATGAAGTCGCGGCTGCTGTCGCCGTTCGCCTTCCCGCGCCTGCCGTGGATCGCCTGGAACACGCCCAAGGCACTGCGCAGCGACATGTCCGGCCCGACCCTGCTCGGCCTGTTCGGGGCGCTGGCCACCAGCGGCTCGCCGGCACCACGGATCCTCAAGCCCGACGGTGTCGAGACCGCACCCGACGGCGGCGCCGGGCTGCATGTGTCCGATGCGGAGAAAGCCCGCGACGTCGCGCGGTTCCTAAGGGGTTAAGCAGACTTCTTGGAGGACTTCTTGTCGCCCGAGCCCGAGCCCGAGGAGGACTTCTTCTCGGCCTTGGGCTTCGCGGCGGCCGACGACGAATCCGAAGAAGAGGAGGACGCGGCGGCCTTCTCCTTCTCCTTCTTCTTGTCGGCCTGCCCGGCCTCGTACTTGTCGGCCCCCGACTCGGCGGACTCGCGCAACTCGCGGTTGCGGCGCTTGGTGCCGTAGTCGGTGTTGTAGAAGCCCTTGCCCTTGAAGTGGACGGCGACGGGATGGAAGACGCGCTCGAGCGGGACGCCGGTCTCGGGGTCCTTGGTGAGCGGGTCGTCGGTCATGCGCTGCATGACCTCGAAGGTCGTGCCGTCCGGGCGTCGATATTCGTAGATCGGCATTGGCACTCTGAGTATAGGAGTGCCAGCGGAACACTGGCCCAGAGGGCCAGGTTCCGGGCGCGAGCTCGCCAGAGGCTCGCTCGCACGGCGGCGGGCACTGCGGATTCAGCCCCTGGGTAAAGTGGCGCGCGTGCCCACCCAGGACGTTGTGACGATGGACAAGATCGTGGCGCTGTGCAAGCGCCGCGGCCTGATCTTCCCCGCCTCGGAGATCTACGGCGGCATCGCCAACACCTATGACTACGGACACTACGGCGTGCTGCTCAAGCGCAATGTCGTCGATGCGTGGTGGGACGCGATGCTCCAGGAGCGCGATGACGTCGTCGCGCTGGACTCGGCGATCATCCAGCACCCCAAGACCTGGGAGTCCTCGGGCCACCTCGCGGGCTTCACCGACCCGCTGGTCGACTGCAAGACCTGCAAGCGCCGCTTCCGCGCCGACCACCTGGCCGAAGCGCGGGAAAATCCGGACTCCCAGCCCGAGATCCGCTGCGGCAAGCGTCCCTCCAAGCTCCCCGGCGAGACCGAGGAGTGCGAGCTCACCGAGCCGCGCGAGTTCAACCTCATGTTCGAGACGGCGATCGGCCCGATCCAGGGCGGTGGCCAGCGCGTTTTCCTGCGGCCCGAGACCGCGCAGGGCATCTTCCTGGACTTCAAGACCGTCCTGACATTCGTCCGCCGCAAGCCCCCGTTCGGCATCGCGCAGGTCGGCAAGTCGTTTCGCAACGAGATCACGCCCGGCAACTTCATCTTCCGCACGCTCGAGTTCGAGCAGATGGAGATGGAGTTCTTCGTGCCGCCCGACCAGGCCGACGAGTGGTACGACCACTGGAAGCAGGCGCGCTTCGAGTGGTACGTCGAGCTCGGCCTACGCGCCGACCACCTGCGTCTGCGTGACCATGACGCCGACGAGTTGTCGCACTACTCCTCCGCCACCGCCGACGTCGAGTACCTGTTCCCCATTGGCTGGTCCGAGCTGGAGGGCATCGCCAACCGCGGTGACTTCGACCTCAAGGCCCACGCCGCCGGCTCGGGCAAGGCGATCGAGGTCGTCGAGCAGGACGGCACCCGCTACGTCCCGCACGTGATCGAGCCGGCCGCCGGCGTCGGGCGCTCCGTCCTGGCCTTCCTCGCCGACGCCTACGACGAGGAAGACCTCGGCGACGGCGACATCCGCACCGTCCTGCGGCTCCACCCGCGCCTGGCGCCGGTGAAGGTTGCGATCCTGCCGCTGGTCAAGAAGGACGGCCAGCCCGAGCTGGCCGCCGAGGTCCAGGCGCTGCTCAAGAAGCGGATGCAGACCGAGTACGACGAGGGCGGCTCGATCGGCAAGCGCTACCGTCGCCAGGACGAGATCGGCACGCCGTGGTGCGTGACGATCGACCACCAGTCGCTCGAGGACCGCACGGTCACGCTGCGCGATCGCGACTCGCTGGCCCAGGAGCGCATCGCGATCGACGACCTCGGCGAGCTGCTGTCAGGCCGTCTGGCCGGACCGTGGTCGTCACCGAAGTCGGCGGGCTAAGCGGCGCGCGGGGTGCCGTCAGTGCGGCGGCGCGACGGGTGCGCGGGCGGCTCGGGCGCCCAGGGCGCATCGTCAGCCGCACGCAGCTGCCGCGCCAGCATCCCCACACGGGACGTGCGGCGGGCGATCATCCAGCCCAGCGTCGTGGGCTGGTAGCTGGGCTCGGGGCGCGCCTCGAGGCTCGGCACCGCCCGCACGAAACCCGCGACGCGGGCGACCGAGAGCTGGAAGGCCGCGTCGGCGGCCGCTAGGCAACCGGGCTCCTCGAGCTCGCGCAAGCTCATGGGACGGCCGGCGTCGGCGAGCACGCACAGCAGCTCACGGGCGACGCTCCGATAGGGGTCGGCACGATCGGTCATCGGGAAAGCCGCAGCCTCCACGCGCGTGACACCGTTGTCCATGCGGCGCATGACTCTGCACGGGTTCGAGCACGACACGCGCAACTTTTCAGACCAAGATGTGGAGCTTCGCGCAGCCCGGGCGCGAAAACCCGGTGCGTCAGCCGATCAGCGCCGCGACCGCGAGCGTGCCCGCCGCCACGGTTCCGCGATGGTCGCGGTCGGGCTCGGCGAGGATGCGCAGCGCGAGGCCGTCGCCCAGGCCGAAGATGATCTCGGCGATCGCCTCCGGGTCGGCGCGCAGCACGAGGACGCCCTCGGTCTGCTTGGCCGCGAGCACTCCGGCGACGTGCTGGCGCGTGCGGCGGACCAGCTCGCTGAACTCGATCGCGATCTCGGGATTGCGGCGCGAGAGCGTGAAGACCTCGAAGGAGAGCGTGAGGAACTCGGTGTCGTCGCGGAGCATCGCCTCGAGCGTGCGGCCCAGCATCGCGATGAAGTCCGCGGCGTTGGAGGCGGCGGCGAGCTGCTCGTCCAGCGCGGCCATCCGCAGGTCGGTGTCGCGCTTGACGACCTCGGCCAGCAGCCGCTCCTTGGAGCCGAAGTAGTAGTGCAGCAGCCCGCGCGAGACGCCGGCCTCGCGAGCGACGTGGTCGAACGTCGAGCCCGCCACGCCCCGCAGCGCGACCGACGCGCGCATCGCGTCGACGATCCGCTGGGCCTTCTCGCCGCTCAGTTGCGACCGCGGTTCGGTGGCCTCCATGGAGCCGATCCTAGCTGGCCGGCCAACCCGTCCACCGCTAACAGAAAGGGCGCCCCAGCCGGGACGCCCTCTCAACGCAACAGATGTCGGTGCGACTACGCCGCGGTGCCGGTCGTCGGCGTCGACGCTGAGCACCCACGCCGGGCGCCTCCTACGCCGCGGTAGCTCCCGACGGCGCAGATGCTGGAGCCGTGGTCGACGTATAGTCGAACTCCTCCTCGGCGCCGAAGAGCGCGTCGAGGACCTTGGAGCGCAGGTCGGCGCTGAGCGCGATGGCCAGGCCACCGGCGATCGTGAGCACCAGCAGCTTGCGGCCGAGGCCACCCTTGCGCTTCTTCTTCTTGGGGCCTTCGCGCAGCGACGAGCCGGCGTCCTTCAACGCCTCGGCCGCGGTGTGGAGGTCCTTGTGGAACTTCTTGTCGTCGGTGAGGATCTTCGTGGGCGCCTTGCCGTGCGACAGGCGCTCGTAGGCATCCCGCGCAGCCTCGAAGGCGACACGGACGTTGTCGCGCAGGTCATCGTCCTCGATGACGCGCTGGACGTAGGGGTTCTGGCGGGCCGCCTCGACGGCGCCGGCGGCAACGGCCGCCTTCTGCTTCTTCTTGGCCATGCAGCTGTCCCTCTTTGGGTCGGGGTCGTGGCTCTGCGCCGAGCATACCCGCCGTTCGTGGTTCGTCACGCAGGGCTTTGGAGCGCGGCGGCCAGCACGTCGCCGATCTCGGCGACCCACACGAACCGCAGCCGCTTGCGCAGATGCTCGGGGATGTCCTCGGCGTCGGCCTCGTTGAGGGCGGGCGCGAGGATCGTCTTGACGCCGTTGCGCTGTGCCGCAAGCGCCTTCTCCTTCAGCCCGCCGATCGGCAGGACCTGGCCGGTCAGCGTGATCTCGCCGGTCATCGCCACGTCCTCGCGCACCGTGCGCTTGGAGATCAACGAGGCGAGCGCGGTCGCCATCGTAATGCCTGCGCTGGGGCCGTCCTTGGGCGTCGCGCCGGCGGGCACGTGGACGTGGACATCGTGGTCGGCAAACCACGCGTCGCCGAGCTCGGGAGCGATCAGGTGCGCGTTGGCCTTGACCCACGTCAACGCGGCCTGCGCGGACTCCTTCATGACGTCACCGAGCTGACCGGTGAGCTGCAGCTTGCCGGTCCCGGGCGTGGCGCTGGCCTCGATGAACAGGACGTCGCCGCCGACCGGCGTCCACGCCAGGCCGGTCGCCACGCCCGGCGTCTGCGTGCGACGCTTGGCCTCGGCGTGGACCTTGGCGCGGCCGAGCAGCTCGCGGACGCGTTCGGGCGTGACCGTCGTCTTCTTCGGGGTCGTCGAACCGTTCGCTTCCGCCACCCCGCGCGCCACCTTGCGACAGATCGTCCCGATCTCCCGCTCCAGCCCGCGCACGCCCGCCTCGCGCGTGTAGTCGGAGATGATCCGGCGCAGCGCCTTGTCACCGAAGCCGATCCACGACTTCTTGAGCCCGTTGCGCTCGATCTGGCGCGGGACGAGGTAGCGCTTGGCGATCTGCAGCTTCTCGTCCTCGGTGTAGCCGGCGAGCTGGATGATCTCCATGCGGTCGCGCAGCGGGCCCGGCACGCGGTCGAGGTCGTTGGCCGTGCAGATGAACATGACCTTGGACAGGTCGAAGGGCACGTCGAGGTAGTGGTCGCGGAACGTCGCGTTCTGCTCGGGGTCCAAGACCTCCAACATGGCGCTGGACGGATCCCCGCGGAAGTCGGCGCCCATCTTGTCGATCTCGTCGATCATGAACAGCGGGTTGTCGGAGCCCGCGTCGCGCAGCGCGCGGATGATCGTTCCCGGCATCGCGCCGATGTAGGTGCGGCGATGGCCGCGGATCTCGGCCTCGTCGCGCACGCCGCCGACGCTGATGCGCTCGAACTTGCGCCCCAGCGCGCGGGCGACCGACTTGCCCAGCGAGGTCTTGCCGACGCCGGGCGGGCCGGCGAAGCAGAGGATGGTCCCTCTCGCGTCCGGCTTGAGCTTGCGGACGGCGAGGAACTCCAGGATGCGGTCCTTGACCTGCTCGATGTCGTAGTGGTCGGTGTCGAGGACCTCGCGCGCGTGGACGAGGTCGAGGTCGTCCTCGGTGCTGACGCCCCAGGGCAGCATCGCGATCCACTCCAGGTAGCTGCGGATCACGCCGTGCTCGGCGGCCTGGGCCGGCAGCTGCTCGAGGCGGTGCAGCTCGCGGTCGACCTGCTTGCGGACGTCGGCGGGCAGCTGCACATCGGCGAGCTGGTCGCGCAGCTCGCGCGCCTCCTCGACGGACTCGTCGAACTCGCCCAGCTCGTCCTGGATCGCCTTGAGCTGCTGGCGCAGGACGTACTCGCGCTGGCCCTTGTCGATCTCGGACTGGACCTGGGACTGGATCTCGGTTCCGATCGAGATGACCTCCAGCTCGCGCGCGAGCACCTCAACGAGGCGACGCAACCGGCGGCCGACGTCGACCTCCTCCAGCAGCCCCTGCTTCTCCTCGGTCGGCAGTCGCAGCGAGCCGGCGATCAGGTGGCTCAGTGTCGAGGGGTCGTCGATGTTGGCGACCGCGAGCTGCAGCTCCTCGGGCAGGTAGGGCACCAACTCGACGATGCGCGTGAAGGTCTCCTGGACGTTGCGCGTCAGCGCGGTCAGCTCGGGCGACTCGCGGACAACGTCGGGCAGCTCCTCCACGCGCGCCACCAGATACGGAAGCTCGCCGACCCACTCGGTGAGCTTCACCCGTTGGGCTCCCTGCACGAGAATCCGCAGCGACCCATCAGGAACCTTGATCATGCGAGCGACCGCACCGACCACGCCGACGTCATGAAGCTCGTCGGGGCCCGGGGTCTCGAGCTCGGGGCTACGAGAAGCGACCATGACCAGCAGACGGTCGCCAGCCAGGACGTTGTTAATGAGCTCGATCGAGCGCTCCTGGCCGATGGCCAGCGGCATGAGCGTGTCGGGCAGCGGCACCGTCTCGCGCAGCGGCAGCACGGGCAGCGTGTCGGGCACGCGGCTGCGTGTCCCAACCTCGACCGGGCGACCGCTGCCCTCGGCGCTGATCTCGATCACCAGTCCGGACCTTACGCCGACCTAGATGGCGTCATCGGCGACTTCGATCGGCACGCGCCGCGAGCGCGGCTCGGGCCGGACGAGCGGCAGCTCGACGCGCAGGATCCCGTCGCGGTAGGTGGCGCGCGCCTCCTCGGCGACGACATCAGCGCCGAGCGGGATCACGCGCCGAAACGGCCCGAAGTCGATCTCGAGCTGCTGGTAGACGCGGCCCTCGCTGTCGGCCGGGCGGCGATGGCCGGCGATGACCAGCTCACGACCTTCGATCTCCAGCCCGATCTCGTCGGGATCGATCCCGGCAAGCTCGGCATGGACCACGGCGCGTGGCGGCTCGCCTTCGTAAAAGACGTCGACCGCCGGCGAGAAGCCGCCGCGATGGCGGGGCCCCAGGACGCCGGCGCCGAAGACGTCGCCGAACAGCTCGTCCATCTCGCGGCGCATCCGCTCGAAGTTGGCGAAGAGATCGCGCTCGGGGGCCACGCGCACGAATGTACCGCGCGCGCTGGCGCTCAGACCTCGTAGACGGCGCCCTCGCGGGCAACGGACACGGGACCTCCGAAGCCACGCTCGGCTTCGCGGCGCACCCACAGCTCGTCCAGCTCGTCGGAGAAGTGCGTGATGACCAGGCGGCCGACATTCGCGCGTCTGCCGTGCTCGCCGGCCTCGGCGGGCGTCAGGTGCCCGCGCACGCCGTCACGCTCCGGGCGCGGGAGCGTCGCTTCGATCATCAGGAGGTCAGAGCCCTCGGCGAAGCGCACCAGCTCGTCGGTCGGCGCACTGTCGGCGCCATAGGTGAAGCGGCCGGGTGGGTGGGGACCGGTCTCTGCGGAGCGCACCTCGATCGCGCAGGTCGGCAGCCAGTGCGGCACCTCTTGGAACCGCAGCGCCAGCGCGCCGACGGCCAGCTCCTCGTCAGGCGCGTACTCGTGGATGTCGAAGGCGTCGTCGATCAGCTCCTCCGCGCCCCACGCGCCGACGATCTGCCGAAAGACCTCCCGCGCGCCCTGCGGCGCGAACAGCTTGGGCCTGGCCGGCTGCGCCGTGCCCGGCCAGCGATCGACCGGCACCGGCTGCTGGCGCGGCGCGTAGGTCAAGGCATAGGCGTAGGGAACGAGGTCGAGGAAGTGGTCAGCGTGCAGATGCGAGATCACGATCGCGTCCACCGCCACGTAGTCGCGGAAGCGCCGCAGCTTCGAGAAGACGCCGTTGCCGCAGTCCAACAGCAGGAACGTCCCATCCTCCTCGACGAGGTACCCACTGCATGCCCCTCCGGCGTCCTGCCAGGAAGGCGATTTGCCCAGCACGGTGATTCGCACCCTCGACCCCCTCTCTCCGCTGGGCGAGAGCGTAAACGCCGGGGAGCGTCTAGGCGACGGCTGCCAGCGCGCGGCCGGTCGGCAGTGCGCGGGCTGCGGCGCGCAGCGCTTCGATGACGTGGTCGACGAGGGGGTTGACCTCGCCGACGCGGACGGCGGCTTGGATGCGGCGTGCGGGCGGCTGACCGCGCAGCGGGATGATCGCGACGTCGGCGCGGATGTTCGCCGTCGACAGGCTCGGGATCAGCGCCACGCCGACGCCGGCGGCCGCCATCCCCTGCAGCGCCGGGTAGTCGTCGAAGGCGAGGCGGACGTCGGGCTCGAAGCCCGCGTCGCGGCACGCGCGGAGCACGATGTTGGAGTCCGGGCACGTGCCACCGACGTCGGGCATCAGCCAGCCTTCGCCGGCGAGCTCCTCGAGGCCGACCGACGGACGGTTGGCCATCGGGTGGTCGCTGGCGACGACGAGCAGCAGCGGGTCCTCGCAGAGGTGGACGTGCTCGACGCCGGGCCGCACGCCCATCGGCAGCAGCTCGGAGTCGATGATCGTCGCGAGGTCGAGGCGGTCGGCGAGCATCGCGTCGATCGCGTCCTCGGGCTCAATGACCTTGACGTCCACCCGCAGGTCGGGGCGCCGCGCGCGCAGGTCGCGAGTCGCGCCGGGCAGCAGGCCGGCCGCCAGGGTCGCGAAGGCGCCGATGCGCACGGTCGGCCGGCCGGCGCCCGCCGCCTCGCGAACGTCCTCCTCGGCCCGACGGGCGGCATCGAGCAGGGCGGCCGCGCGGGTGAGCAGCAGCTCGCCTGCGGGCGTCGGATGCACGCCGCGCGCATCGCGGTCCAGCAACCGGACGCCGACCGCAGCCTCAAGGCGCGCGACGTGCTGAGAGACCGCCGGTTGCGTGTAACCCAGGACGGTGGCCGCGTCGCTGAACGACCGCCGCAGCGCGACCTCACGAAACGTCGTCAGGAGCTTGAGATCGAGCATCACGAACCATGATCTCAGTCAGGTCAAGCCATCAACGGACTTGATCCATTCCGGCAAGTTCCGCGTCGAGGGACGACTTATGGGTCCATAGCGACCAAAGATCGTCCCTCGACGCGAGGGACGTGGCGGCTAGAAGGAGGTGATGACCGTCCGCACGCCCTCGTGACGATCCATCGCCGCGAAGGCCTCGTTGACCTCGTCGAGCGCGATGCGGTTGGTGACGAAGGCGTCGAGGTCGAGGTCACCGGCGAGGTAGAGCTCGACGAGCTCGGGCACGCGGTCGCGCCCCTTGGCGCCCCCGAACGACGCGCCGGCGATCCGACGCCCGGTGATGAGGAACCGCGGAACGACCTCAAGGACCTCGCCCTTGCCGGCCACGCCGGCGACCGTCGCCAGCCCCCAACCCATTCGCGCGGCCTCGACCGCCTGACGCATGACCTTCACGTTGCCGGTCGCCTCGAAGGTGTAGTCGGCGCCGAAGCCGTCGGTCATCTCGAGGATGCGCGCAACGGCGTCCTCCCCACCAATGAACGTCTCGGTCGCTCCGTGCTCGCGCGCCTGCTCCAGCCGGCCCTCGTCTAAGTCCACGCAGATGATCCGCTCCGCACCGGCCAGCCGCGCGCCCGCGACGGCCCCGAGGCCGACGAGACCCGCGCCGAAGACCGCACAGGTCGAGCCGCGCTCCACCTTGGCGACGTAGAGCGCGGCGCCGATGCCGGTGGTCGCGCCACACGCGAGCGTCGCGACGACGTCCAGCGGCGCCTCCGGGTTGATCCTGGCCAGCGCGATCGACGGCATGACGGTCGCCTCGGCGAACGTCGAGGTCCCCATGAAGTGACGGATGCGCTCCTCGCCGCGATGCAGGCGCGTCGTCGCGTCGGGCAGGTAGCCGAGGTTCTGCTGCTCGCGGATCGCCAGGCAGAGGTTCGTCTTGTCGCTGCGGCAGTGCAGGCACTCGCGACACTGCGGCGAGAAGAGCGTGACGACGTGATCGCCCACCGCCAGATCCGTGACGCCCTCGCCCAGCGCCTCGACGACGCCGGCGCCCTCGTGGCCGAGGACCGTCGGCGCATAGCCCGAGGGGTCGGCGCCCGACGCCGTGTACATGTCGGTGTGGCAGACACCGCACGCGTGGAGGCGAACAAGAACCTCGCCCGGCCCCGGACCGTCGAGGTCGACCTCCTGGACCACCAGCGGTGCAGCGAACTCCTCGAGGACGGCGGCGCGGATCTTCATGGCGCCGACCTTAACGCCGTGCGGGTCAGCTGTGGAGCGCTGCCTGCTCCTGGGCGTTGGGGAACGCCCAGGCGGCGGTGGTGCGACCCTGCTGGCGGAAGTGGAAGCGCAGCTGACGTGCCGGTCGCAGCCCCTCCGGATGGTCCGGACGGAACGTCGAGCAGGGCTCGTCAAGCGCCAGCGCGCAGAGCATGTTGCAGCGGAAGTAGCACTCCTCGCAGCTCGGCTTCTTGGCCTTGGCGCGCGCCTTCGACATCCGTGGTCCCGACTCCCTCTGCTCGACCGGCCCGTTCACGACAGAGCCATCGAACCACGTCCGGACCGACCCCTGCAACGGCCCTTCCCGCAAATGCCGACAAATGCGGAAATACCTGCTAAGAGCGGGAATTTGGCGCCGTTTACCGGTGTTTGCGGCGAGGATGGCGCGAAGGCCCGCGCGACCGAGGACGACCTGCTATCGAAGTCCTATATCTTGATGGATGCGATGTCGCGTGTCCTCGTCACCGGCGCCAGCGGCTACGTCGGCGCCGCGCTCGTTCCCCGCCTGCAGGCAGACGGTCAGACGGTGCGCGCCTTCGCCCGTGACCCGGCACGCGTCGCCGCAGCGGGCGTCGACGTCGCCGGGCTGGAGATCGCCACCGGCGACGCCGTCAGCGGCGCTGGGCTCGACGCCGCGCTGGACGGCATCGACGTCGCCTACTTCCTGATCCACTCGATGGAGAGCGGCAGGGTGGGTGGGAACAGTCTCGACCCACCCGACGGCTTCCGCTCACGCGACCGCCGCGCCGCGGAGCGCTTCGCCGCTGCCGCCCGGCTCGCCGGCGTGCGGCGGGTCGTCTACCTCAGCGGGCTCGTGCCCGAGACCGGCATGGCGTCCGCCCACCTCGCCAGCCGGCTCGAGGTCGAGCAGACGCTGCTGGACGCTGCGCCGGAGGTCTTGGCGCTGCGCGCCTCGATCGTCATCGGCGCCCGCTCGCGCTCGTTTCGATTCCTGGTGCGCCTGGTCGAGCGCGTGCCGGTCATGCCGCTGCCGGCCTGGCGGGAGAACCGGACGCAGCCGATCGACGGCCGCGACGTCTTGGCGCTGCTGGTCGCCGGTGGCCGCTCGCCGGCGATCGACGGGCCGCTGTCGCTGGACATCGCCGGCCCCGACATCGTCACCTACGGCGAGTTGGTCACGCGGATCCGCGATGCGCTGCTGGTGGGCCGCGCGCCGATCCGGCTGGGCTTCAGCCTGACGCCGGTGGCCAGCCGCGTCGCCGCGGCCATCGCCGGCGAGGACCATGCGCTGATCGGGCCGTTGATGGAGGGGTTGGAAGGCGACCTGCTGCCACGCGACAGCCGCGCCGCGGAGCTCCTCGGCGTCCGGCTGCACCGCCTCGACGCGGCGATCGAGCGCGCGCTGCGCGACTGGGAGGCGACGGAGGTGCTGCGGGCGCGCTGACGCGCGCCCCACCGTCTAGGGTCTTCCGACGTGAGCGACGTGGCCACGAGCATCGACATCGACGCGTCCCCCGAGGACGTCTGGCGCACCGTGATGGACCCCACGCGCCTGGAGAAGTGGGTGACCATCCACCGCAAGTTGGTGTCGTACTCCGATGACGAGATGGAGCAGGTGCTGCATCTCCGCGGCGCCAGCTTCAAGGTCAAGTGGCACCTGGACTCCAGCCGGGCGCCGCACCACGCCACCTGGAAGGGTCGCGGCCCCGCGCGTTCGCACGCCGAGACCGAGTACCGCCTGACCGACAACGGCAACGGCGGCACGCGTTTCGACTACCGCAACGAGTTCAAGGCCCCGCTCGGTCCGCTCGGCGCCTTTGCCAGCCACGCGCTGGTCGGCGGCCTGCCGGCCAAGGAGGCCGACGCCTCGCTGCGCAAGCTCAAGGCGCTGGTCGAGGGCTCCCTGCGCTCGCGCGCCTGACGGCTACCAGCGGTTCCCCGTGAATGTCTGAGCGGTGCACGTTCCCGTGCTTCGCATTGACCTTCACCTACTTCCATGTGACACTCACTTCCACTAATAGTAACTCTGACGAAGGCAACGACCCCTGTCATGGCAGATTTCCTGGACGAGAAGCGACGCGAGCTCCAAGAGCGTCTCAAGGAGCTTCGCCCGTTGGTGGACGAGTTCCACCGCTTGGAGGCCGCCGTCTCCGCACTAGATGGCGTCGGCAACGACGCCGCCGTTCCCACCCCGGCGCCTCGCCGTCGGTCCAGGGCCTCCACCGGTGGAGCCGCGCCAAGCGGATCGAGCAATGGCCGTCGTGGCCGCCCGCGCGGCTCGGGCACGCGCGGCAAGCAGGCGCTGGAGCTCGTGAAGGCCAATCCGGGCATCACCATCCCGGAGATCGCCCAGAAGATGGGCATCCAGCAGAACTACCTCTACCGGGTGCTTCCCGGCCTCCAGAAGGAGGGGCTCATCCGCAAGGAGGGCCGCGGCTGGCACGCCATGGACGAGACGGCCTAGAGCATCCCCGGAGGGCTCGCCTGCGCGAGCCCTCCGGCGTAGTACCTAGATGAGGCCCGGCCTCATCGGACGACTGAGGCTGAGCCGCCCCCGAGTCCTATCCGATGAGGCCCAGGCCCTTGACCGCGTCGCGCTCGCCCTTGAGCTCGTCGACGGTGATGTCGATCTTGGACTGCGCGAACTCGCCGACTTCGAGGCCCTCGACGATCTCATAGCTCCCGCCGCTCACGCGGACCGGGAAGCTCGAGATCAGGCCCTCGTCGACGCCATACTGGCCGCCCGACGGCACCGCCATCGAGACCAGGCCATCGGCGCCCAGCACCCAGTCGTGAACATGGTCGATCGCTGCATTGGCCGCGCTCGCGGCGCTGGAGGCGCCACGCGCCTCGATGATCGCCGCGCCCCGCTTGCCGACGTTGGGCAGGTACTCGTTCTCGTACCAGGCCATGTCGTCGACGGCCTCGACGGCCGGCTTGCCGTTGATCTTTGCGGTGAACAGATCGGGAAACATCGTCGGTGAGTGATTGCCCCAGATGACGAGATCCTGGATATCGGTCAGTGCGATACCAAGCTTGCTGGCGAGCTGCCCGTAGGCGCGGTTCTGGTCCAGGCGCGTCATCGCGGTGAAGCGCTCGTTCGGGACGTCCGGCGCGTTGCTCATGGCGATCAACGCATTGGTGTTGGCCGGGTTGCCGACGACGAGGATCTTGATGTCGTCGGCGGCGTGGTCGTTGATGGCCTTGCCTTGGGGCTTGAAGATCGCGCCGTTGGCCTCGAGCAGATCGGCGCGCTCCATCCCGGCGGTGCGCGGACGGGCACCGACGAGCAGGCCGACGTTCGTGCCGTCGAAGGCCTCGTTGGGATCGGAGGTGATGTCGATGGCCTCCAGCAGCGGGAAGGCGCAGTCGACGAGCTCCATGGCGGTGCCTTCAGCGGCCTTCAGCGCGGGCTCGATCTCCAGCAGGCGGAGCCGGACCTTCTCGTCGGGACCGAGCAGCTGGCCTGAAGCGATGCGGAAGAGGAGGGCGTATCCGATGGCGCCGGCCGCGCCGGTCACCGTGACAGTCTTGGGCATAGCCCAAAACCTATCGGGGCCGAACGCTTGCCGCGTGGTGGCTCAGACGAGCGAGGCCAGCGCCTTGTTGAGCGTCGGGCTGGGACGCATGGCCGCTGCGGCGCGGTCCGGATCGGGCCGGTAGTAGCCGCCGACGTCCACGGGCGAGCCCTGGGCGCCGTCGAGCTCGGCCACGATCGTCGCTTCCTCGTCGGCCAGTCGCTGGGCCAGCGGCGCGAAGCGCGCCGCGAGGTCGGCATCGTCGGTCTGGGTGGCCAGCTCCCGCGCCCAATACAGCGCGAGGTAGAAGTGGCTGCCGCGGTTGTCGAGCTCGCCGACCTTGCGCGACGGTGAGCGACCCTCCTCCAGCACGCTGCCGGTCGCGCGATCGAGCGTGTCGGCCAGCAGCTGGGCGCGCGCGTTGCCCGTCTTCTCGGCGAGCATCTCCAGGGAGACCGCCAGTGCCAGGAACTCGCCGAGCGAGTCCCATCGCAGATGGTTCTCCTTGAGGAACTGCTGGACGTGCTTGGGTGCCGAGCCGCCGGCGCCGGTTTCAAACAGGCCGCCGCCGTTCATGAGCGGGACGATCGACAGCATCTTCGCGCTGGTGCCGAGCTCGAGGATCGGGAACAGGTCGGTGAGGTAGTCGCGCAGGACGTTACCGGTGACCGAGATCGTGTCCTGCCCGCGGCGCGCGCGCTCCAGCGTGAAGCGGGTGGCCTCGGCGACGGGAAGGATCTCGAGCTGCAGGCCGTCGGTGTCGAGGGCATCGAGCGCCGGACGGACCTTGGCGAGCAGCTGCGCGTCGTGCGGGCGCGTCTCGTCGAGCCAGAAGACCGCGGGCGCGCCCGTCGCGCGTGCGCGAGCGACCGCGAGGCCGATCCAGTCCTGGATCGCCGCGTCCTTGGCCTGGCACATGCGCCAGATGTCGCCGGTGTCGACGTCGTGCTCGAGCAGCGTGGTGCCGGCGGCGTCAACGACCCGCACAACGCCCGGCCCGGCGATCTCGAACGTCTTGTCGTGCGAGCCGTACTCCTCGGCCTTCTGGGCCATCAGGCCGACGTTCGGCGTCGTGCCCATGGTCGTGGGGTCAAAGGCACCGTGCTCCTTGCAGTGCGCGATCGTCTCGGCGTACAGCGAGGCGTAGCTGGAGTCGGGGATGACGCACTTGGTGTCCTGCTGGGCGCCCGCCGCGTTCCAGCCCTGGCCGGAGGCCCGGATCAGCGCCGGCATCGAGGCGTCGACGATCACGTCAGACGGCACGTGCAGGTTGGTGATGCCGCGGTCCGAATCGACCATGAAGAGGTCCGGTCCGGCGGCGAGCGCGCGGTCGACGGCGTCCTGGACCTCGGGATGGGCGCTGAGCAGGCTCGCCAGGCCGTCGTTGGGGCGCACGTCGCCGAGTCCGGCAAAGACGTCGTCGCCGACGAACGCCCGGACGGCGTGGCCGAAGATGACGGGGTCGGAGACCTTCATCATGGTGGCCTTGAGGTGCACGGAGAAGAGCACGCCGTGGGCCTTGGCGTCGGCGATCTGCTCCGTGAAGAACTGCTGCAGCGCGGCGCGACGCATCACCGACGCGTCGATGACCTCGCTCGCCAGCAGCGGCGTGGACGCCTTGAGGACCGTGACCGTGCCGTCGGCCGCGACGTGCTCGATCCGCACGTCGGTCGGCGCGGCGACGGTGGTCGAGCGCTCGGTGGAGCGGAAGTCGCCGTCGCTCATCGTGGCGACGTGCGTCTTGGAGTCCTTGCTCCACGCGCCCATCGAGTGCGGGTGCTTGCGCACGAACGCCTTGACCGACGCGGGCGCGCGGCGGTCGGAGTTGCCCTCGCGCAGCACCGGGTTGACCGCGCTGCCCTTCACCGCGTCATAGCGGGCGCGGATGTCGCGCTCCTGGTCGGTGGAGGGATCCTCGGGGTAGTCGGGAATCGCGTAGCCCTGACCCTGCAACTCGGTGATCGCGGCCTTCAGCTGGGGCACCGAGGCGCTGACGTTCGGCAACTTGATGATGTTGGCCTCGGGCGTCTGAGCCAGCTGGCCGAGCTCTGCGAGCGCGTCGGCGACCCGCTGCTCGGGCGTGAGCTGCTCGGGGAAGTGCGCCAAGATGCGGCCCGCAAGGGAGATGTCGCGCAGCTCGAGCTCGATGTCGGCCGTGGCGGCGAACGCCTCGACGATCGGCAGCAGCGACTTCGTCGCGAGCGCCGGTGCTTCGTCGGTGTGGGTGTAGATGATCTTCATGGGCGCGCCGCACGCTATCGACGCAGCGGCTTGACACTCTGTCAAGATCCCGCGGATGGCCACCACGCACGTTCCCAGCGCGCTCGTCGTCTCCGGCCTCGCGGAGGTCGCGGTGGGCGCCCTCGCGGGCTGGCCGTACACGCTCGTGCGCCAGAACCCGGAGGCCGCGCGGAAGATCGGGATCAAGTCCGGCGCCCGCATCAAGCAGTGGCACCTGGACCTCGCGATGCTCGGTGGCCTGACCGTCGCCGTCGGCTCCGCCGTGCCGGACGCTCCACGCTGGGCGTCGATCCCCCTCGGCGTCGGCGCGTGGACCAACGCCATGTCCTTCCTCCCGCTCGCCTTCGCGCCGGAGGTCGACAAGTCGCCCGTGTACAAGGCGTTCGCCGGCGCCTCCTTCATCACGACCTCGATCGGCTTTACCGGCATGGCGATCGAAGGCGCGCGCCGGCGGCGGCGAGCGCGCCGCACCATCAGTCGCTGAACGACACCGAACCCGCGTATATCGCGGGTTCGGTGTCGTCGAGTTGCTTCAAAGCCTGAACGGTGGTTCACTTCTTGGTGACCGCCATGGCTTATCGACCCACCGAGCGCACCGAGGCCCGCCGTACGCAGACGCGCGAGAAGATCGTGCGCGCGGCGCTCGCGCTCGTCGCCCGAGGCGGTTATCGCGAAGCGCAGGTGGCTGCGGTCGCCAAGCGCGCGGGTGTCGCCACCGGCACCGTCTACCGCCACTTTCCGTCCAAGGCCGACCTGCTGACCGAGGTCTTCCGGGTCGCCTCGCAGCGTGAGGTCGATGCGGTCGCCCAGGCCGGCGGCGAGACCGCACAGGAGCGGCTCATCGCCGCCGTCGACACCTTCGCCCGCCGCGCGTTGCAAGGACGGCGGCTGGCCTGGGCGCTGCTGGCCGAGCCGGTCGACCCCGCCGTCGAGGCCGAGCGGTTGCAGTTCCGTCGCGCCTACGCCGACGCGTTCGCGTCGACCATCGCCGAGGGCGTCGCGCGCGGCGAACTGCCGCCTCAGGACCCCGCGTTCACCGCCACCGCGCTCGTCGGCGCGATCGGCGAGGCGCTCGTCGGCCCGCTCTCCCCCACCCACGCCGACACCGACGTCGACGTGCTGGTCTCCCGGCTCATCACCTTTTGCCTGCGTTCCACCACCGATCAGGAGGTCGACTGAAGATGTCCACCGTCGCGCGGCCTGAGGCCGAGACGTACGCCACCCACGAGGTCCGCAACCAGGTGCCGCCGCTGGAGGGCCGCAACCTCTTCCTCGACCACACCGCCCTTGTTGAAGGACTTGCGCGTGAGGGCGGCGGCTGGGCGCATGAACGCGCCGTCGAGGTCGGCGCGTTCTGGGGCGGCGAGCCGCTGGCGTGGGGCGAGCAGGCCAACGGCAACCCACCGCTGCTGCACACCCACGACCGCTTCGGCAACCGCCTCGACGCGGTGGAGTTCCACCCCGCCTGGCATCAGCTGATGGCGCGCGGCGTCCACGACGAGATGCACGCGCTGCCGTGGAACGACCCGCAGCCGGGCGCGCAGGTCGCGCGCGCCGCCATCTACATGTCGGGCACGCAGGCCGACGCCGGCTTCGGCTGCCCGATCACGATGACGTTCGCAGCGGTCCCGGCACTACGGGCAACGCAGAGCATCGCCGACGAGTGGATCCCGCGCCTGACCGCCCGCGGCTATGACGGCGCACTCAAGCCCGCCTCCGAGAAGCCGGGCGCGATCTGCGGCATGGCGATGACCGAGAAGCAGGGCGGCTCCGACGTCCGCGCCAACACGACCGTGGCGACCCCGCTCAATGGCGGTGGCGAGGGCGCGGAGTACCAGCTGGTCGGCCACAAGTGGTTCTGCAGCGCGCCGATGAGCGACCTCTTCCTCGTCCTCGCCCAAACCGACGAAGGCCTCAGCTGCTTCGCCGTCCCGCGCTTCCTGCCCGACGGCACCAAGAACGAGGGCTTCCAGCTGCAGCGCCTCAAGGACAAGTTGGGCAACAAGTCCAACGCGTCCTCCGAGGTGGAGTTCAAGGGCGCGTGGGGCCAGATGCTCGGCGAGCCCGGCCGCGGCGTCCCGACGATCATCGAGATGGTCGGCCACACGCGGCTGGACTGCGTGATGGGCGGCGCCGGCGGCATGCGCACCGCGGTCTCGCTGGCGACCTGGCACGCGATGCACCGTGCCGCGTTCGGCAAGACGCTCATCGACCAGCCGCTGATGCGCAACGTCCTGGCCGACCTCGCGGTTGAGAGCGAGGCCGCCACAGCGCTGACGCTGCGCCTCTGCCGCGCCTACGACGAGGCCGCCGCCGGCGACGAGCGCGCCGACCTCTTCAAGCGCCTGGCCACCGCGGTCGCCAAGTACCACGTCTGCAAGCGCGTCCCGAACCACGCCTTCGAGGCGCTCGAGTGCCTCGGCGGCAACGGCTACGTCGAGGCGTCGGGCATGCCGCGGCTCTACCGCGAGGCGCCGCTGTGCTCGATCTGGGAGGGCTCGGGCAACGTGATGGCCTTGGACGTCCTGCGCGCGCTCGCGCGCTCGCCCGAGTCGCTCGACGTCTTCCTGGAGGAGCTCGACGCCGCCACCGGCCAGGACACGCGCTACGACGCCTACGTGCAGACCGTGCGCGGTGAGTTCTCCCGACCGGCCGAGCTGGAGCATCGCGCGCGGCTGGTCGTCGAAGAGATGGCGCTCGCGCTGCAGGCCTCCCAGCTGCTGCGCCACGCGCCCGCCGCGGTCGCCGACGCGTTCGTCGCCACGCGGCTGGCCGGCGACGGCGGGATGCACTACGGCACGCTGCCGCCCGGGACGAACGTCGACGCGATCCTCGACCGCCACGCTCCGGTAGCAGCCGCATGATGACCAAATACCGGAAAGCAAACGAGTCCAACATCATGCGGTCAGCATGAGCGCCTCGCAGCGGTTCCGCGCCGCGGTCGAGGCGGGAGACCTCGAAGCCGGGCTCGCCACCTTGGCACCGGACATCACCTTCCACAGCCCCGCGGTCTTTCAGGAGTACCGCGGTGTGGAGACCGTCAGCGGACTCCTGCGGCTGGTCTTCGAGACCTTCGAGGACTTTCGTTACACCGACGAACTCGCCGGCAGCGGCGACGACCCGGTCCACGCGCTGATCTTCCGGGCACGCGTCGGCGAGCGCACGCTGGAGGGCATGGACCTGCTGCGCATCGGCCCCGACGGGCTGATCGCCGACTTCACGGTCATGGTCCGGCCGCTGTCGGGGCTCATCGCGCTGGCCCAGGCGATGGGGCCGAAGGTGGAGGCCGCGGGGCTGAAGGCCGGCTAGCCGTTAACGACGACTGCGCGACGGTCGTTCATCGGGCTGGCGTGCTGCACCCATGCGAGTTCGGGCGCACGCGATCGAGCCTGATCGTCTTGCCAGTCCGGCAAGGCTAGTGATAAATCTTCCCTGATCGATGATGATCGATCATCCTGTTGCTCCGCTGTGCCTTAATTCTGTACGCTCGCGACTTTCGCGAAGCCGATCAGGCGGTCACAAGGAGGAGCGACTATCTCGGTGAAGCAGATCAAGGACTCGATCATCGGTTCATCCGAGGAACTCGAACGATTCGAGAGCTTGCACGCGCAGTTCCCGCGTCGAGTGGTCGACATCGGGCCGTCTGCCTCACCTGGGAAGCCCCCCGAAGCTCTCGTCGCGGCGCTGCGCCACCAGACACAGCGGCTACACGGCCTCGCGGCAGGGGCCTGGACAGCCATCTTCGTCGCCGTCGAGGAGGGTGACGGGATGACATGGTCGGCCGAAACCGCCCAGCGGTACCTCGCCGAGGAGCTGCCCAGCTTCCAGCCTTGCTGGCTCCCGGCCGACCGGACCCCAGACGGCTACCCGCGGATCGTCGAGCTCATCCGGCGGCGAACGCTCATACAACTCGCCCAGGACACAGGGGTCGTGGCCCGGTTGCCCGCGTTCCGCCACCGGCTCGTTGTCTTGGCCGCAGTCGGGTTCTTCCTGCTCAGCGTCTTGGGCGCGTTCCTGGCGGCGGTGGTCAAGGGCGGCGGGTCCACATGGTGGCTACCGGTCCTCAGCGGTGTGATCGCGGTGACACTGACGGCGGGCCAGGAACTCGTGTATGTCGTCCGCCGCACGGCGCGTGAGGAGGCGCGCCGCACGCTTCTCGATGCTCTGGAGTCCGCGCCGTGCGAGCGCGTCGACGCGTGGGTGCGGTTCATCGAGCAGCTCGCCAATGCCTTGGCCGTACCCCAGCATGACCGCCTCGTGGTGATCGACGACATCGACCGTCTTGACCCGGTCACGCGTGCCGTCGTCCTACGCCGTCTCAGCCGCGTCGACGTCCTCCCGGAACACCGGGAGCTCTGGTGTGTGTTCGAGGAGGCAGACCGCCGGACCGCCAGCAAGCACATACTCATCGAAACCACCCACCGCAAGCCCCCATACGTCGTTAAGCGCACGTACCTACGCCAGCGGAACCTCGACGACACGCAGCGCCTCAAGCTCGCCCAAACCGTCGGCGCACCAGACCGCGCCGACTATCGCCGCGTGAAGTGGATCTCTCGGCGCATCGCCGATGCGTCGGATGCCTACGGGCAGCTTCTCGATGAGCAGCATGTGATCGACGAACATGGTGACGGTCCGCCCGGCTCCCTAACGCTTCTCTACCTGTTGGCCATCGAGCAGTCGACGGGGTCCTTGCCGTTCAGCGCGGCCGAGCTGGCTCAGCTTCTCGGGACGAACGCGACTACGCCCGATGGCCAGGTCCTCCGCCACGTGTTCCCCGGCTGGCCCTCTTACGAAGGGGTGCTGCGCGCGGTCGAGCGGTTCGGCGACGAACTGCGCCGGACGTTGGACGAGGACCGGCTCGCCGTTCGGGTCTTCGACCTAAGCGGCGAGGCGTCCGAACTGATCCGGGAACGCCGCGGGGCCTATGACCTCGTGGACCCCGGCGCCGTGCACCTCTTCTGGGGGCTCTATTGGCATCGTCGCCTGGCCGGCGCCGCTGAAGTTGACGCGTATCGCCTACAGAAGCTTGGCCGGCACCTCGCCACAGCGACGGCGCCTGGCGGGTTCAAGAGCCCGCCGGGCAAACAGGCAACCAGCCGCTACGTCGAGGCGCTCATCTGGACCACGCGGCATTTGCTCCGTGCCTCCCTTCCTAACGACATACCACGGCTGCTGCGGCACGCCGAGCAGCAGGCACGCAGCGACCGCCACCGTCGACAGCTACGGACGGTCTGCTGGCAGGCATACGCCGTCCTGGGCGATGAGGAAGTGCTCGGACTACTGCTGCAGTTGCACCGAGCACCCAGCAGCAAGGCCCCGCAGCCGTCGGCCCTGGACGAGCTGTTCCTGGAGTCGTTAAGCCTGGTGAAGAACGGCCACAACGGACATCGGGCACTCTCCGTCAGCCGGCTGCAGTCGCTGGACCCCGACGTCCGCGCCTATGGCCGGGTACGGGCTCTGCTGCTGGACCTCACCTTCGGCAAGCCGCTCGGTGGGCAGGTTTCGCTCATCTTCCCGGCGGCGAAGCGTCCCCTACAGGACGCAGCGGAGATCACGCGTGAGGCACTCGGTCGGCTCCTGGATCCGCATCACGGTCGCACCGCGATTGACGCGCTGACGACCTCACTCGGCCTATGGTCATACGCCCTCGCCTTTCACGCGGAGCACGCGATGCTCACGGATGCCAACGAACTGCTGGAGGATGTCTATCTCGCAGGCCGACAGCTAGCAGACAACCTCCGCGACGCCCGCGCGACGGGCGCTACCGAAGACTTCGTATTGCGCGCCTTCGTCCAGGAGCTAGAGGTCGTTGCGGCCGCCGCGGCGCTGATCGTCGCGGACACGATCGCGGCACGCATTGCTCCAGCCGCTGAGCGGAAACGGCTGGAACAGCACCTCATCGACATGGTCCCTGATGCGTCGACGTCCAAGGGGCGTGCGCGGGCGATTGACGGGCGCCTGAGCCTCTTGGCGTACCTGTGGGTCCAGCTCGGCTACAGCCCGAAAAGCCCGCTGGGTTTCGAGCAACTCTCCTCCTACGCGACGATTCGGCGCGCGCATTTCGCCGTCCTGACTCAATCGCGCGGCGGCGGCGTCGGAGGCGTCCACAATGCCTTGTCCGCACTTGCGAGCCAGCTCGGCGCACGGGGCGTCATCAGCTTGCTCGCCCATGGCGTAGCTGCCACAGCAGCTGACGAGAGTAGCGTCGAGTTGACCGCCGTCCTTGGAATCGACGCGGTACACGGTGCGCTGATGGCAGGCTACGGGCCGAGGCTCGAAACCGACCTTTGCCTCGCAGCGCTGTCGCTGGCTCACTCCTATCCGCAACTCCACCACGAAGGGTTCCTCGAGCGCCTATCCGCTCCCGGCGCCACGCCGACCCCGCTCGAGACGGTCCTTGATGGAGCTACGGATCGCCGCGTTAAGCAGATGACGATGTTCATCCTCAACGCCGTTTCCCATCAGAACCTCTCCACCGAGGTTCGGGACACCGTTCTCGCGTCCCTCCAGCGTCGCACCGATCGCTGCCAAGATCCGGTGGCGAGCGCCGAGATCGCGCAACTGTTTGACATCCACCTGATCAAGCAGAAGCGCCGAAGCCACTCCCTCGACGTCGGCGCGACACTTACCCGCTGGAGCGCCTGGAAGGAGAGCCGCCACTATCCATTCGCGCTGTATCTCTTGCTTTTGCACGCCAATGCCCAGGATCTCGGCGAGGTCCTCGAAGCTGCAATCGAGTACCTCGAGAACGCTCCCGACAACCCGACGACGTCCGGGCCACTGCTGCTGGCGCAGGAGCTTCTCACCCGGCTGGACCAGAACACGTTGCTCCCGAACCGTGACGCATCGATGTCCACGGCTCTCGGCTACCTGCGCGCACAATTTCCGGAGTGGCAGCTGCGCCTGTCGATCGAGGCCAACATCGACATGATCGACACCCTCTTGGATTACGAGACCGGCTCGCGCGACGATCTCCTCCGTTACCGCGATACTTGGGAGGTCGCACGCCAGGAGCGCGACGGCCTCCAAAAGCTCCCGCAGCTGGTTGACTCCGGCCGGTATTTCCTTGTCTTCTGGCACTACTGGGAGACGTTGCGTATCTTCGATTTCAGAACCGAGCCTGAGATCGGCGGGCAGGAGATCTACGACGATGACGCTCGGGCCGACACGCTCCAGCAGCTCAGCGATGCGGGCGGAGAGATTCCGTCCGCAATGGTCCGCGACTCCAGGGGTCACTGGCACATCTCAGCGGACTTCCTGCGTTACGGCCACGCGCTTTTCTCTCCTCCGGCCACCGACGACGACAGCTGGAGGGAATTGCGCGAGGCATTCAACGAACAGGCACGGGATGACCTCCAGCGCTTGCTCGATGCGTTGACCTCGTCTCCCGGCATCCCAAAGGGCATCCGAGCCCTGATCGCCGAACATCGCGGCCGATTGCTGCGCCGCGACTAGCCGAGCTGTAGGTCGAGCGCGGCCTTACCGAGTGAACCAACTCACCCGTAGGCGAGCGCGGCGCGCAGCCGCGCCTCGTACTCCGCGCGCGAGATCTGGACCGCCCCGAGCCGCAGCGTGTGCTCGGTCGCGGTCTGGATGTCGCAGAGCTCCGCGCCGCCGTCGGCCAGCACGTCGAGCGTCCGCGAGACCAGGACGTTGCCCGCGTGCGGCACGCGGTGCCACATCGACTCGAGCATCGCCGCGCGCCCAAGCGTCACCGCGATCAGGCCGGCCGCGAGCTCGTCGCCGACCCAGATCTCAAACGTGTGCGCGTGGCCGCTGGCGTGCAGCAGCCGGTAGAGCCGCTGCATCCGCTCCGTCAGCCAGACCCCATCGCCGGCGCCGCGGGGCGCAGCGCAGTGCGCGATGACGGCGTCAAAGGCCGTCGAGATCCGCAGCTGCCAGTCACCGCGCGCCCTCAGCGAGCGGCGCACACGGCGGCGCACGGCGGCACGTGAGGCCTCGTCGAGCTCGAAGATCGTGCGCGGATCGGCGATCCACCACGGCAGCTCAGCGGGTGGCGACTCCCCCGACTCATCCATCGGGAAGAGCCCCTGGGCATAGAGACCGAGGATGGTGGCCCGCTGCACCCGTCACACTGTGCCCGATGTTCGGCGGCGGTGGATCGATGCAGCTCGCGCGGGTGTTCGGCATCCGCATCGGGGCCAGCCCAGGCTGGTTCGTCTTCCTGTTCTTGATGATCTGGTGGCTGTCAGACCAGTTCGCCACCACGCTGCCCGACGCGTCCAACACCACCACCTACGTGACGGCCGTCGCCGGCGCGCTCCTGTTCTTCTTGTCGATCGCCCTGCACGAACTCGGCCACGCGGTCGTCGCGCGCCGCAACGGCATCGAGGTGCTCGGCATCGACCTGTGGGTCTTCGGCGGCCTGGCCAAGCTCTCGCGCGACTCGCAGTCGCCGGGCGAGGAGTTCCGCATCGCCGCCGCCGGCCCCGCCGTGACGCTCCTGATCACGGTCCTCTCCGCGGTCGGCGTCGCGCTGCTCTCGCATCCGGACTGGAGCGTCAGCCTCTTTGCCGACTCCGAGGACAGCACCCCCGTCCTGGCGCTGCTGAGCTGGCTCGCGCTCGTCAACGCCGGGTTGTTGGTGTTCAACCTCGTGCCGGGCTTCCCGCTCGACGGCGGCCGGATCGCCCGCGCGATCGCGTGGAGGGCGACGGGCGACCGCCACCGCGCGACGCGCTTCGCCGGCCGCCTCGGCCAGGCCTTCGCCTACATCTTGATCGGCCTCGGCCTCTTCCTGCTGGCCTCCGGCGACGCCGCCGACGGCATCTGGCTGGCGATCCTCGGGTGGTTCTTGAGCCAAGGCGCGCGCGGCGCGGTCGTGTCCTCGCAGTTCGCCGAGCGGATCGAGGGCGTCACCGCCGCCGACCTGATGGACGACGAGCCGGTCGCGGTCCCGCGCGACACGACCGCGCTCGCGGCCCAGGACGAGTTCTTCCTGCGCTACCAGCTGCCGTGGTTTCCGGTGATCGACACGACCTCGGGCCGGCTGGTCGGCCTGCTGCGCCAGGAGCGCGTCGATGTCGCGGTCGCCGGTGGCCAACCCACCCTCACCGCCGACGACCTGCTGGAGGGCGATGAGAGCGACGAGGCCAGCGTCGCACGTGACACGCCGCTGGAGACGCTGCTGGGCTCCGAGCCGCTGCGGCGCTTCGGCGCGCTCGCCGTCGTCGACGGCGACGGACGGCTGTGCGGGGTGCTGACGCTGGACCGCGTGCGCCGGGCCTTGGCGGCGAGCGTGGGGTCCACCTGAGGCCCTCGACGTAGGCGGGCCTAAAAGGGCCCGACGTATAGAGTCCCAGCCCCCGAACTTCGAGACGAAGAGCCGTATACATGCCTGCACATGACGTCCTCATCCTCGGCGCCGGCCTTGCCGGACAGCGGGCCGCGCTGGCCGCCGCGGACGCTGGCGCGTCGGTCGCGATCATGAGCAAGGTCCACCCGGTCCGCTCCCACTCGGTCGCTGCCGCCGGCGGCATCAACGCCGCCATCAACCCCGCCGACGACTGGCGCTCACACGCCTACGACACCGTCAAGGGCTCCGACTTCATCGGTGACCAGGACGCGATCGAGGTCATGTGCCGCGAGGCGCCGCACGAGGTCATGCACCTCGAGCACATCGGCGTCACGTTCCACCGCAACGAGACCGGCCAGATGGACCTCCGCGCGTTCGGCGGCGCCTCGATGAAGCGCACCGCTTACGTCGCCGACATCACCGGCCAGGCGATCCTCCACGTGCTCTACGAGCAGCTCATGAAGTACCACGAGCGCGTCGACCGCTACGAGGAGTGGTTCACCACCTCGCTGCTGCAGGACGAGGCCGGCGCGGTCTCGGGCTGCATCGCTCGCGACATCCGCACGGGCCGCCTGGAGATCTTCACCGCCAAGAACGTCATCCTCGCCACCGGCGGCGCCGGCCAGTGCTTCAAGCCGACGACCAACGGCCTGATCTGCACGGGCGACGGCATCGCCCAGGCCTACCGTCTCGGCGCGCCGCTGATGGACATGGAGATGGTCCAGTACCACCCGACCTGTCTGGTCGAGAACGGCTTCCTCATCACCGAGGGCGCCCGCGGCGAGGGCGCGCACCTGCTCAACTCCGAGGGCGAGCGCTTCATGCAGAAGTACGCCCCCAACAAGATGGAGCTGGCCTCGCGCGATGTCGTCTCCCGCGCCGAGCAGACCGAGATCAACGAGGGCCGCGGCGTCGGGCCCGGCGGCGTCGGCATCTACCTCGACATCACCGTCGTCCCCAAGAAGCGCACGCTGGAGGCGCTGCGCGAGATCGTCAACATCGGCAAGGACTTCGCCGGCGTCGACATCACGCGCGAGCCGATCCTGATCCGCCCCGGCCAGCACTACATCATGGGCGGCGTCAAGACCGACATCGACGGCGCGACGCCGATCGAGGGTCTCTACGCCGCGGGCGAGGTCGCCTGCGTCTCGGTCCACGGCGGCAACCGCCTCGGCGCCAACTCGCTGCTGGACACGCTGATCTTCGGCCGCCGTGCCGGCGAGCACGCCGCCCAGCGCGCTGCCGGGATGGCGCTGCCCAAGGCCGCCGGCCAGGCCCGCCTCGACGATGAGCAGGCCATGTTCGACGCGATCCTCGACCGGCCCAAGACCGGCCGCCGGATCTCCGAGATCAAGGACGACCTCGGCACCGAGATGAACCGCAACGTCGCGGTCTTCCGCGAGCAGGCCGGCCTGGAGCACGCGCTCGAGGTCGTCCGCCGGCTCAAGGAGGAGGCCAAGACCGCCTACGTCGACGACAAGGGCACGGTCTTCAACCAGGACGTCCTCGGGGCGATCGAGCTGGGGTACATGCTCGACTGCGCCGAGTGCACGGTCGTCGGCGCGATCGAGCGCAAGGAGTCGCGCGGTGCGCAGTTCCGCACCGACTTCCCCGAGCGCAACGACGAGGAGTGGCAGAAGCACATCACCCTCTCGCGCAACGGCAGCGACGAGCCCAGCGTGGCCTACTCGCCAGTGACCATCACCCAGTGGCAGCCCGAGGAGAGGAAGTACTAGCCATGGCCGCCGAACCGCTCAGCCCCACTGAAGACGTCGCCACCAAGCCGGTGCGCGACGACCAGTCGGAAAGCTTCACGCTTCGCATCCGCCGCTTTGACCCGGAGTCCGGCGAGGCGCCGTACTGGGTCGAGCACACCATCGAGCTGGAGCCCCACCGCTCCGTGCTCGAGGGGATCCTCCAGGCCAAGGGCCGCTTCGACGGCTCGATCGGCATCCGCTGCTCGTGCAAGGCCGCGATCTGCGGCTCGTGCGGCGTGCGCGTCAACGGCCAGCCCGGCCTGGCGTGCCACACCCACCTCGACAAGGCCAAGCGCACGTCCAAGGACGGCGTCATCGAGATCGAGCCGATGGGCAACATGCCCGTCATCAAGGACTTGATCGTGGACATGGACGCTGTGCACTGGAAAAAGATCCAGCGCGTCACGCCGTGGCTCATCAACAAGGAGCCGATTCCCGAGCGCGAGTACCTCGTCGACCGTGAGTCGATGGTCGACGTCACCCAGACGATGGCCTGCATCCAGTGCGGCGCCTGCGTCTCGGACTGCCTGGCGATGGAGGTCGACCCGCTCTTCATCGGCCCCGCTGCGCTGGCCAAGTCCTACCGCTTCGTCGGGGACCCGCGGGACGCCGAGCAGTACGAGCGGCTCAAGGACCTCGCCGAGGACCCGCACGGCATCTACGACTGCACGCACTGCTTCAAGTGCATCGAGGCCTGCCCCAAGGGCGTGGCCCCGATGAACCAGATCATGCGCCTGCGCCGGCGCGCGGGCAGCGACCATCACATCGTCGACCGCAACAACGGCGAGCGCCACGAGGCGGTGTTCATCAAGCTGATCAAGGACTATGGCTTGCTCTGGGAGGCCGAGCTGCTGCCGCGCTCCTACGGCGGCAACTCGTGGTTCGGCAAGTTCCACCCGGCCGCCGGCCAGGAGCTGCTCAGCTCGCTGCCGGCGATCACCAAGGCGGTCCTGCGCCGCAAGGTGACGCCGATGGGCGCGCTCAAGCCCCACAAGATCCCCGCCGCCGACCTCAAGCAGGTCCAGGAGATCTACGAGGAGATCGAGGGCCGCGAGCAGCGGATCGAGTTCAACCTGTACATCTCCGGGACCGACGAGGACAACGCGGAGAACCCGACGGCAGAGGACAAGGCCTGATGAAGGTTGCCGCCACAACCGAAGCGCGCACGTCGCGGAAGGACATTCGCTGATGAAGGTTGCGTACTGGCCCGGCTGCGTGAGCCGCGGCTTCACCCCGGAGCTGCACGGCTCGATGGCCAAGATCGCGCCGATGCTGGACATCGAGCTGGTTGAGCTCGACCGCGCCTGCTGCACCGGCGCCGGCGTCATCGCCGAGCACAACACCGAGCTGGCCGACACGCTCAACGCACGGACCTTCGCGCTGGCCCAGCAGGTCGAAGGCGCCGAGTTGATGATGAACATCTGCTCGACCTGCCAAGGCGCGCAGGGCGAGTGCCAGGAGCGCCTGGACGCCTCGGAGGAGTACCGCGGCCAGATCAACCAGACGCTGGCCAAGTACAACCTGGAGTACCGCGCGGGCATCGCCAACAAGAACTTCCTCTGGGTGCTGGTGGAGGAGCTCGGCCTCGACAACCTGCGCGAGCGCGTCCGGCGGCCGCTGACCAACCTCAAGGTCGGCCCCTTCTACGGCTGCTACATCGTCCGCCCGACCGACCGGCTGGGCATCGACGAGGAGAACCCGCGCGATACCTACCTCGGGCTCGTCATCGAGGCGCTCGGCGGCACGGTCATCGACTATGCCGGCTCGCACAAGTGCTGCGGCTTCCCGATCATCACCATGAACAAGGCGGCCTCGCTGGCCCAAGCCGGCCGCCATCTCGGCGACGCGGCAGATGCCGACGCCGACTGCCTGGTGACGCCGTGCCCGCTCTGTCACCTCAACCTGGACCTCCAGCAGCCGCTGGCCGAGCGCCAGGTGGGCCGGTCGCTGAACATGCCGGTCCTGCATCTCCCCCAGCTCGTCGGGCTGGCCCTGGGCCTGGAGCCCAAGGATCTCGGCCTCGACAAGCACGTCGTCAAGCCCACCGCCGTGATCGACTGGACGACGTCGGTCGTCGCCGGCGTGGGCGCGGGCAGCGGCGGCTGGTGAAGCTCTCGAAGCTGTTGCGTGGGGCGCCGTCGGCGCGCGAGGCCTCGCCGCCTCGCCGTCGGCGGCGCCCTGTGCGCCCTGATGGGCCGACGACGATCATCCCGATCGTCGATGGTGCGGCGACGCCGCTGGCGCGCGACATCGACGCCGCCCGCGAGCGCCTGCGCCGCGCGATCCCGCCGGTCGCAGACGACGAGTAGCAGCCCGGCGTAGGATCGTTCGCGCATGGACGTTCTCCTTCGCCACAACGTCAGCGTCGCTGGCCAGCCCGACGGTCCGCCGATCGTCTTCGCCCACGGCTTCGGCTGCGATCAGAACATGTGGCGCTTCGTCTGGCCCGCGTTCGCCGACGAGTACCGCGTGATCCTGTTCGACCACATCGGCCACGGCCATTCGGACCACTCGGCCTTCGATCCGGACCGCTACCGGTCGCTGGACGGCTACGCCACCGACGTCCTGGAGGTCATGGCCGCGCTGGACGTCGAGGACGCCATCTTCGTCGGCCACTCCGTCAGCGCCATGATCGGCGCGCTGGCCGCCGTCGCCGAGCCCGAGCGCTTCTCACGGCTGGTCATGGTCGGGCCGTCGCCGCGCTACATCGACGACGACGATTACACGGGCGGCTTCTCGCGCGAGGACATCGACGGCCTGCTGGAGTCCCTGGAGAGCAACTACCTGGGCTGGTCGGGCGCGATGGCGCCAGTGATCATGGGCAACGAGGACCGTCCCGAGCTCGGCGGCGAACTGACCGAGCTGTTTTGCGCGACCGATCCGGAGATCGCCGCGCACTTCGCGCGCGTCACGTTCCTGTCCGACAACCGCGCAGACCTTGCGAGCGTGCCGGTCCGGACGCTCGTCCTGCAGTGCTCGGCCGACGTGATCGCCCCGGTCGGCGTGGGCGCCTATGTCGACGAGCACTTGCCCGACAGCACGCTCGTCCAGCTCGAGGCGACCGGGCATTGCCCGAATCTCAGCGCGCCCGGCGAGACCACCGCCGCGATCCAGGCGTTTCTCGCCGCGTCGTGAGCGGGCGCGACGACCTGATCCGCGACAGTCCCGAGGAGCTCTTCGAAAACGCGCCGTGCGGCTATCTGACGACCGCACTGGACGGCACGATCCTGCAGGTCAACCGCACGCTGGAGGCGCTGACCGGCTACGAGCGGGACGCGCTGGTGGGGCGCCGCTTCCAGGAGCTGCTGACGGTCGGGGGCCGGATCTATTACGAGACGCACTACGCGCCGCTGCTGCAGATGCAGGGCTGGGTGCGCGAGATCGCCGTCGACGTCGTCGGCGCCAACGGCGCCAAGCTGCCCGCGCTGGTCAACTCGGTGCTGCAGCGCGACGAGGACGGACAGCCGCAGTCGATCCGCACCGTCGTCTTCGAGGCCACCGACCGGCGTCGCTACGAGCAGGAGTTGCTGGCGGCGCGCGACCGCGAACACGCCGTGGCCGCCGAGCTCCAGCGCGGCCTGCTGTCCGGCGGGCTGCCGCACGATCCGGCGCTCGAGCTCGCCGTCAGCTATCGCCCCGCCGTGGCCGGCCTCGATGTCGGCGGCGATTGGTATGACGCGTTCTGGCTCGACGAGCGACGGATCGGCGTGGTCGTCGGCGATGTCGTCGGTCGCGGAATCGTGGCCGCCGCGACGATGGGGCAGCTGCGCAGCGCGGTTCGCGCTTTGGCCTCCACCGAGCTGACGCCCGGGCCGCTTTTGGATGCGCTCGACGGCTACGCGCGCCGCCACGAGGTCGGCCAGATGACGACGCTCGCCTACGCCGAGCTCGACCTCGATAGTGGCATCCTGGTGCTGGCCTGCGCGGGCCATCCGCCGCCGGCGGTGACGGCGCCCGGCGATCCGGCGCGCTTCCTCTGGGACGGGCGCTCGACGCCGCTGGACGCCGCCAACCGGCCGTCGGCGCGCCCGCAGGCGACGATCACGCTGACGCCCGGCGCGACGGTCGTCCTCTTCACCGACGGGCTCTTCGAGCGCGTCGACCGGCCGCTGCAGGAAGGGCTCGACCTCGTCCTCGCCGCACTGGACGAGCACCGCCACGAGCCGGCCGACGAGCTCGCCGGCGCCGTCACCCAGGCCGCGCTCGCCGGGAGGCAGACGACCGACGACGTCTGCCTGCTCGCCCTGCGCTACGTGGGGGTCTAAGCCGCCGCGCGCGTGCCGAGCAATCCGCGCTCGTGCAGCAGCTCGGCGATCTGCACCGTGTTGAGCGCCGCGCCCTTGAGCAGGTTGTCGCCGACGATGAAGAGGTTCAAGGCATACGGGTCGCTGAGGTCCTGGCGGACGCGGCCGACCGCCACAGGATCCTTGCCCGCCCACTCCAGCGGCGTCGGGACGTCGTCGAGCTCCACGCCCGCGTGCGCGCCCATGACCTCCAGCGCCCGAGCGACCGACGGCTCGCGCTCGAACTGCGCGCGCACCTCGACCGCGTGGCCGACCATCACCGGGACGCGCACGCACGTGGGCGAGACGGCCAGCTCTGGAATCCCGAGGATCTTGCGCGACTCGTTCTGGAGCTTCATCTCCTCGTCGGTGTAGCCGTTGCCGGTGTCGGTGCCCAACAGCGGCACGACGTTGAAGGCCAGCGGCTTGCCGAAGACGGGCGTCTCGCCGACCTTGGCGGCGGCGTCGGCGCCGCGCGTCTGCAAGGCGTAGGGGTCGGCGAGCAGACCCGGAACCTGGGCGATCAGCTCGTCCATCCCCTTCTGCCCGGCGCCGCCGGCAGCCTGGAAGCTCGTCGCGACCATCGCGGTGAGCCCGAACTCGACGTGCAGCGCGTGCAGCGGCGGCATGATCGCCATCGTCGTGCAGTTCGGGTTGGCGACGATGCCCTTGTTGATGTTGTTCAGCGCCTCCGGGTTGACCTCGGAGACGACGAGCGGCACGTCGGGGTCCATGCGAAACGCGCTGGAGTTGTCCACCACGATCGCGCCGCGGGCCGCGAAGCGCGGCGCCCACTCGCGCGAGATCGAGCCGCCGGCGCTGAAGATCGCGACGTCGAAGCCGTCGAGGCGGTCGTCGTCGGCCAGGCCCTGGACGACGAGGCCGTCGTCGAGCTCCTTGCCCGCGGAGCGCTCGCTCGCGAACGGGACGATCTCGGCCGCCGGATACGCGCGGTCGCGCAGCAACCGGCGCATCTCGGTGCCCACGGCGCCGGTGGCGCCGACGACGGCAACGCGGTACTGGCCACTCATGAGGCGAACCTCATGACAAATTCGTTGTGGTAGCTGCTCATGAGGCAAATTCTCCAAACGGCTGCTCCGGGCGGATCGTGTCCGCCCCCTGCAGGTCAAAGGCCGTGTGCAGCGCCTTGACCGCGATCTCGACGTCGTCGACCGGCACGACGCAGGAGATCCGGATCGGCGAGGTCGAGATCATCTCGATGTTGATGTTGTTGGCGCCGAGGACGGTGAAGACCTTGGCCGCCACGCCGGGGTGGGACTTCATGCCGGCGCCGACGATCGACACCTTGCCCATCGCTGGGTCGGTCTGGACCTCTTCGATCCCCATCTCATCGGCGATCGGCTGCAGCGCGGCGCGCGCCGCATCGACGTCCTCCTGCGGGACGGTAAACGACAGCTCGGCCTTCGCGCCCTCGGTGCGTGGCTCGTTCTGGATGATCATGTCGATGTTGACGTTGGCGTCGGCCAGCGCCGTCGTGACGCGCCCCGCGACGCCAGGCGTGTCGGGCAGGCCGATCAGCGTCACGCGCGCCTCGCCGCGCGAGTGGGTGACGGCGGTGATGAGGGGGTTCTCCATGTCCTTGTCCTTGGCCTCTTCGTCGGAGACGACGAGGGTCCCGTGGGAGTCGTCGAAGCTTGATCGGCAGTGGATGCGCACGCCGTGGTTGCGCGCGTACTCGACGCTGCGCAGCTGCAGCACGCCCGCGCCGGAGGCGGCCATCTCGAGCATCTCGTCGAAGGTGACGACGTCGAGCTTGCGGGCGTCGGGCACGATGCGCGGGTCGGCGCTGAAGACGCCGGGCACGTCGGTGTAGATCTCGCACTCATCAGCGCCGATGGCGGCCGCGAGCGCGACGGCGGTGGTGTCCGAGCCGCCGCGACCGAGGGTCGTGACGTCCTTGGCGGTGCTGACGCCCTGGAAGCCGGCGACCAGGACGATGGAGTCCTCGTCGAGCGCCGCGCGGATGCGATCGGCGCGGACTTCGAGGATGCGGGCCTTCGTGTGGCTCGTATCTGTGACGATGCCCGCCTGCGATCCCGTCAGCGAGATCGCCCGATGACCGAGATCGTTGATGGCCATGGCACACAGCGCACACGACACCCGCTCTCCGGTGGAGAGGAGCATGTCCATCTCCCGCGGGTCGGGATGCGCGGACACCTCGAACGCGTCGGCGATCAGCCGGTCGGTCTCCTTGCCGCGCGCGCTGAGCACGGCGACGACGCGCGTGCCCTCCTCGCGCTTGGCGACGATGCGCTGCGCGGCGCGCTTGAGCCGCCCCGCATCGGCGACGGACGTTCCTCCGAACTTCATGACGACGGTGCCCGGCATGGACGGGCAATGCTAGAGCGTCGATGCGCGAAGCCATGACCCGACGCCGAAGCGCCCGCCTGGCCGGGTCCTTGACGATTGTCATGGTGGTGCTGACGCTCGGCGGCTGCGGCAAAGACCACACGGTCCCCAACGGCACCGCGAGGACCACCACCACGCAGAGCCCGAACGCCGCAAGTGCCGCCGCGCCGACGACGACGACGACGGTGCCGGCGACCAACGTCTCGACGGCCAGCGATCACCTGCCCGTCGCCGCGGCGCGCGCGGCGGCGCGGTTGTTCCTGGTGGGGCTCGGCGGAACGCAGGCGCCGCCGGATGTCCTGCAGAGCTTCGCGCAGCACGAGTGGGGCGGCGTCGTCCTCGAGCCGGGCAACGGCGTCTCCCCGCAGCAGGTCGCCGACCTGATCGGCACGATCCAGGGCACCGCGCGCAGCGCCGGCCACGTCCCGCCGCTGGTCGCCGCCTCACAGCTCGGCGGTGAGCGCGATGCGGTGCCGATCGGCTCGCGCCCGCAGGCCGACGCGGCCACCCCGGCGCAGGCGCTGACGGCGGCAGTCGGCGCCGCCAAGGCACTGCGCCCGCTCGGGGTTCGGATGGTGCTGGCGCCCGACGCCGACATCGCTCTGGCCGGCGGCCCCTGGGAGGGATTGGCGTTCTCCGACGATCCCGCGACCGTCTCGGCGATGGTCACGTCCGCGGTCGCGGGCTGGAAGGTCGGCAAGGTCGCGCCGGCGCCCGGGCACTTCCCCGGCGAGGGCGCCGCCTCGGGCGACCCGTCGATGGAGGCCGCGACCGTCGGCCTCTCGCTCGACGAGTTGAAGGCCCGCGACCTGCAGCCGTTTGCGGCCATCGCCAAGCACGCACCGGCGATCCAGCTCAGCGCGGCGACCTACGTGGCGTTTGACGGCGTCACGCCCGCGACGCTCTTGCGCGAGGTCGTCAGGTTGCTGCGGGACGACCTCGGCTTCGGCGGCGTGATCGTCAGCGGCGACCTCGCTGCGGCCTCGCTGACCGGCGGCGATTCGATCGCTGAGCTCGCCGTGCGGGCGGTCAAGGCGGGCGTCGACCTGGTCTGGATCCCGGGTGACGTGGCCGCCCAGGATGCGGCCTGGCGCGCGGTGGTCCGGGCGCTGCGCGACGGGACGATCCCGGCCTCGCGCGTGGCCGATGCGCTCGCGCGCGTGAGCAAGCTGCGGGCCGACTACGGCGTGGAGTAGCTGCCTCCTGGCACGCCAATTCGGCGTGCGCCGCGCGCTGAGCGGTCACACTGGGCCGGGCGTGATGGCGCTCGACTCGACCCCCGATCCGGTGCTGCAGGCTCGCGGGCTCGTGAAGGTCCACGGCTCCGGCCGCGGCGAGCGACGCATCCTCGATGGCGTCGACCTCGAGGTCGCCGCGGGCGAGTTGGTCGCGATCGTCGGCCGCTCGGGCAGCGGGAAGTCGACGCTGCTGCAGCTCCTCGGCGGGCTGGATCGTGCCGACGCGGGCACCGTCGCGGTCATGGGCCGCCCGGTGGCCGGGTCGCCGGCACCGTCGGAACGGCAGCTCAGCGCGCTGCGCCGCGAGGAGATCGGGTTCGTCTTTCAGTTCTTTCACCTGCTGGACGAGCTCGACGGCGAGGCCAACGTCCTGCTGCCGACGACGCTGCCGGGCGCCGACCGTGGCGGCGCCGCGCGCGGCCGCGCGCTGATCGCGCAGCTGGGTCTGAGCGATGTCGCCGGGTTGCGACCGCACCAGCTGTCGGGCGGTGAGCAGCAGCGCTTCGCGTTGGCGCGGGCACTGGTCGGCGACCCCTCGCTGGTGCTCGCCGACGAGCCGATCGGCAACCTCGACGCGGCCGCCGGCGAGGTCGTGCTCGACCTGCTGCGGGGCGTCGCCGACCAGGGGCGCGCGGTCGTGATGGTCACCCATCAGGCTGAGGCGACCGCGCGCGCCGATCGCGTCCTGCGGCTGGAGGATGGCGTGCTCGCCGAGGCCGCCGGCGATGGGCGCAGCGGTCGCGACGACGACCAGATCCACGCCTCCGGATGAGCTTCGCGCTGCGCACGGCGTGGGCTTCGCTGCGCGGCCGACCAGGGCGCGCAGCGCTGACGGCGGGCGGGATCGTCGCATCGGGGCTGGTGCTCGGCGTGGCGTTGACGGTCGCCTATGCGCTGTCGACCGGTTTTGACCGCGCGGCCGACCGGGCGGACTTGCCGACGATCGTCGCGCGCTTCGACGATGAGGATGCCGCAACGGTCGCTGCAGCCGTCGGTGATCTTCCGAACCTCGCCGCGGCGTCCTACCGCTTTGAGCAGACGCGGGTGCGGCTGACGGCAGGGGAGCATCGCCTCGACCAGGGCGTGATCGAGGTCGTGCGCGGCGGGCGGCGTGGCTACGTGATCGTCGCCGGGCGCGACGTCCGCTCGGCGGCCGGCGCGCCGCTGGAGGCCGTGGTCGAACGTGGGCTGGCGACGCAGTGGGGGTTGCACGTCGGTGATCAGCTCGAGATTGGTCGGGTCGGTTCAGTGCCGATCGTCGGGATCTCGGTCGCGCCCGACAACGTCGCCTATCCGCTGGCCAAGACCGCGCGGGTGATGGTCGGCGAGGGGCCGTTGCTAAAGCGTCTCGGCGCGCCTCCTGGGCGGCACTTTCCGGTCAACACCGCGCTGCTCTGGGCCCAGGATCGGTCGCGCGCCGACGTCCTGGTCTCGGCCGCACGCCAATCGTCCTTTGGCCTGCGCGGGCTGCGCTTCCTCACGCGCAGCGGCGTGGAGGCGCTCGTCGGCCAGGCGGCCGGGATCGTCGTTGCGTTGTTGGTGGCCTTCGGTGTGGTGGCCACGGGGCTGGCGGGCGTGCTGCTGGGCGCGGGCGCGCAATCCGAGGTGCAGCGCGCGCTGGACCGGATCGGGCTGCAGCGGGCGCTCGGCGTGACGTCGGGTGCCGTGGTGGCCGTGCACGCGGTGCGCGGTGCGCTGGTGGCGGCGCCGGCCGCGGCGCTGGGGCTGAGCGTCGGCGCCGTCGTAGGCCGGGCGCCAACCGAGCGCGTGCTCGCGTCGCTCAACGAGCTGCCGCCGAGTGTGGGGCGGCTCGTGGCGCTGCTGGCGCTGGTGTGGCTCTGCGCGGTCGCGCTGGTCGCGGCCGCCTCGGCGCTGCCCGCCTGGCGCGCGGCGCGGCGCACGCCCGCGGCGCTGCTACGCGGGGGCGATGTCGCGACGCCGCGGCGTGCTGGTCGACTTAGGCGGCACCTTGCCGGTCAACGCGACCGCCACGCCCGAGCCGGGCGCGTTGGCCGGGCCATTCCCGGTCAACGTACCCGGGAGGCGCGCAGAAGACCGACGCGCGGCGGCCTCGCCGCGCTTGGCGCGCGGCTGGTCGTCGCCCGACGCCTGCGCTTTGCCTCGGTTGTCGCAGTGCTCGGTGCGGCGGCGAGCGTCGTCTTGCTGCTGCTCGCGCTGGCCTCGCTGCTGCAGGCGCTGCGTGACGACCCCGCGACACTCGGCAAGCGCTACCAGTTGACGACACGGCTCCCCGACTCGGCGACCGCCGCGGTCGAGGCGATCCCGGGCGTTGAGGCGGCCGCCGTGCGCTATTCGACCGATGCGGTCAGCGCGTTCTCGCTCGGCTCGCCACTCAAGGTGATTGCCTACTCCTCGGGCGACCGCACGCGCTTCGAAGCGCCGCCGCTGGCGTCGGGACGCCGAGCACGGGCGCCGAACGAGGCGGAGGTCGGGCTCGGCCTCGCTGACGCGCTCGGCCTGCGGCCCGGGTCGACGCTCGCCATCCAGCCACTCGCACAGCAGGAGGTGCGTTTCCGCGTCGTCGGCATCGTGCGCGCGTTGCAGGATGAGGGCCGTGTGGCCTACGTCGCCCCCGATCGGCTGCTGGCGGCCGGCGTTGCGCTCGACGGCCCCATGGTCCTGCGGCTGAAGCCGGGCGCAAACCGCGCACGAATCGCTGAAGGATTGAACGCGCTCGGTGCGCGCGCTGATGCCGTCCGCGGGGCGACGGGCGACAGCTCCGCCTTCCTCGACGTCCTCGCCGGCCTGCTGCAGATCGTCGCGGCGACGGTCGCGCTCGTGTGCCTGCACGCGCTGGTCAGCGCGCTGGCATTGACGGCCCGCGAGCGGCGCGGCGCCGTCGCGACGTTGCGTGCGGCCGGCGCCGACGCACGGGCGCTGCGCCGGTTGCTCGGCGGTGCGGCACTCGTCGTGGTCGCGCCCGCGGCCGTCGTGGCGGTCGTCCTGGAGACGACGTTGTTGTCGCCCTTGGTCGCCCACCTCGCCGCGGGCTACGCGGACCTGCCGCTGGGCGCGACAGCCGGCCAGATCGCCCTGGTCGCCGGCGGCCTCTTGCTGCTCTCCTGGGCCGCTGCCGCGCTGACCGGCCGCCGGCTCGTGCGCGAGCCGGTCGTGGCGGGACTGCGGGAGGAGGCGTGAAGGCGGAGCGTCGGATCCTGCCGGCTCGCCCCGCGGGTGCCGCATGGCCATGGCAGGTCGACACGCGGACGAACCGGCGTGAGCTGCTTGTCGCTGCCGGCGCGGCGACCGCCGCGGCGCTCCTGCCGGGCTGCGGCAACGGCAGCACCGCGGCCCCCGGCTCCACCCTGCAGCGCACGCTCGTCGATCCCGACGGTGACGGCCTGCTGGAGACCGGACCGGCGCTGACGCTGCGCGACCGCACCGAGCTTGCGCCCCGAGCTCGGACCGGCGCGACGCTCGCCACGTTCGCCCAACTCTCCGATCTCCACATCCGCGACGCGCAATCCCCGGGCCGCGTCGCCTTCCTGGACCGGCTCGGCCCGCGGCTTGGCTCGGCGTTTCGCTGGCACGAGACGCTCACCGCGCAGACCGTCGCCGCGACCGTGGACGCCGTCAACGCCGCCGATCCCGACGCCGTCCTCGTCACCGGCGACCTCGTGGACTCAGCGCAGCGCAACGAACTGCTGTGGGCTTTGACGCTGTTGCGCGGCGGGACGGTCCGGACCGACTCCGGCCGGCGCGGCTACCAGGGCGTCCAGGCCGCGTCGATCCCCGACCCCTTGTACTACCGCCCCGCGGTCGACGCGCCGCGTCATCCCGACCTGCTTGCCCGCGCGGTGCAGCCCGTCCGCAGCGCCGGTCTGCGCGCGCCCTGGTATCCGGTCCTGGGCAACCACGACATCTTGGTCGCCGGCGAGATCGCGCCCACCGCCGCGACGCGCGCGGCTGCGACCGGCGACCGCCTGCTGGTCACCCCGGCGCCGGAGCTCCTGCAGCAACTGCGCGGCGCTCAGCCGACGCGCGCGCAGATCGACACGCTCCTGCACGCCGGCCTGCAGGGCGACGCGATCCGCGTCGCGCCCGACCCGGATCGGACCCAGCTCGACGCGGCCGACGTCGTGGCACGACTGCGTCCAGGCACCGGAGCGCACGACCACCTCGACTACGCCGTCGACGTCGCCGACCACCTGCGCGTCATCGTCCTCGACCTCGTCCGCCGCGACGCGGGCTCTGGCGGCCTCGTCACCGCCGCGACGCTCGCCACGCTGCAGCGTGAGCTGGCGTCAGCGGGCGACCGCTACATCTTGGTCGCCGTCCATCAACCGCTGGACCAGACCGCGGGCGGCGGTGCGATCTTCGACCTCCTCGACGCCGACCCGCGCGTGGTCGCCGTCCTCGCCGGCCACACCCACCGCAACGCGATCGCGCCCCGCCGCTCGGCGGCCGGCGGCTACTGGCTGATCACCACCGCCTCGATCATCGACTGGCCGCAGCAGTGGCGCGCGCTGCGCCTCGTGCAGACGGCGGGCGGCGGCGTCGCGTTGGAGACGTGGATGGTCGACCACACCGGCCGCCCCAACGACGAGGGCTCGCTCGCGGGGATCGCCCGCGACCTCGCGTTCCTCGATCCCCAAGGCGGCCGGCCCGCCCACGCCGCAGGCCCACCCACCGCGCGCAACGTCCGCCTCTTCCTGCCGCCACGCGCGCCGCGCGCGCCCGCAACGCTCGGCACGCCGCGCGCGCTCCCGCCGCCCACCGCACCCGAGCGCCTCGGCGCCGGCGACGCGGTCGCGTCCTCCTAGGACCGAGGTCCGGGTCGCCTCGTGGTCAATAATTCGCCACGAGACGCCCCGCATCGACCTACACCGGCAGGTCCACCGGCAGCGGGACCTCCTGCGGTGAGCGGCCGTCGCCGCTCTCCTCCCAGGACTCCCAGGCGCGGCCGTCACGCCCCACGTGCTCGCCGGAACCGCCAAGCGCGATCAGCACCAGCGTCGTCGTCCCGCGGTTGACCAGCTGGCGCCGCACGCCCGGCCCCACGCGGACGAGCCCGTTGCGCGCGACCGTGTGCTCGACGCCCTCGACGCCCAGCGTCAGCTCACCCTCAAGCACGAGGTAGACCTCCTCCTGGCGCTCGTGGGCGTGGATGCGCCCGCGCTGGCGCGGCGCCAGCGTGACGAGGTTCATCCCGAAGCTCGTGACACCGAGCTCCCGGCGCAGCGGCTGGAAGCGATCTGCGCCGTTGGTCTTGATCGTGGTGAACGCGATGTCGGGCTCGGCCATGCCGACGACCCTACGAGGAGCGCGACCGCTCAGGCGATCTCACGACGACCGGCAAACGCGCGGCCGAGGGTGACCTCGTCGGCGTACTCCAGGTCGCCGCCGACCGGCAGGCCGGAGGCCAGGCGCGTGACCGCGACGTCCGGCGTACGCTCGTGCAGCGCCGCGGCGATGTGGTGCGCTGTCGCCTCGCCGGTCGTCGTCGGGTTGGTGGCGATGACCACTTCCCGAACCTCGCTGCCTTCGATCCGCCGGTACAGCTCGGCGACCTTGAGGTCTTCGGGGTCGACGCCGTCAATCGGCGAGAGGGCGCCGCCCAGCACGTGGTACCGGCCGCGAAACTCGTGGGTGCGCTCGATCGGAACGATGTCGCCCGGGCCCTCGACCACGCAGATGATCGCGGGGTCTCGCCGCTCGTCCTGACAGATCCGGCAGCGTGCCTCGTCGGCCAAGTTGAAGCAGATCTCGCAGGGACGGATCTTCTCCTTGACCTCGCGGATCGCATCAGCGAGCGCGTTGGCGTCCTCGGGGTCGGTGCCGAGGATGTGGAAAGCAAGCCGCTGCGCCGTGCGCTGGCCGATCCCAGGGAGCTTGCCCAGCTCGGTGACCAGGCGCTGGACGGGCGGCGCGAACAACTAGCGGTTCTTCTTCGCTGCGGCGCGGCGGGCCGCGCGGTTGAGACCGGCCCCACCCGCCCCACCGCCAGGAAGGCCGCCGGGAGCGCCGCCGGGGTGGGCGGGCCCGATTCCGAGCGCGTCGCCCAGGCCGAGCCCCTGCAGCGCCTCCATCGGGTCAAAGCCACCGGCGCCCGACGCGCCCGCCATCGCCTTCTCCTGCAGCTCGACGGCCTGGCGCAGCGCCTCGTTGGTCGCGGCCAGAACGAGGTCCTGGAGCATCTCGACGTCCTCGGGATCGACCGCGTCGGGGTCGATCGTGAGCGCCTCGATGCGCAGGTCGCCGGTCAAGGTGACCTTGACCATGCCGCCGCCGGCACTGGCCTCGACGCGCTCGGACTTCAGCGCCTCCTGGGCCTCCTGCTGGGCGGCGAGCATCGCCTGGGCGTCGGCGAGCATCTTCTGAAGGTTGGGCGGCTGGGGCATCAGCTGGTCTCCTCGGGCTCCGGAGGGAGCTCCTCCGCGTCGAATTCGTCCATGAACCGCTTCACGAGATCATCCTCCGACATCGCCGGGACGGCGGCGGGTCCGGCCGCGGCGGCCGCCGCGACGTCGGCGTCCGCGTGCAGCGCATACGCGAGCCGCAGCGAGCTGCCGGTGACGGTGCGGTTCGCGTGGGCGATCAGCTCGCGGTTGGCGGGAACCTCGGCCTTGCGCTTGGAGAACGCCGAAGACTCGGGCCAGGCGAGCGTCAGGCCCTGGTCGGCGAGCGCCGCCGGCCGCGCGTCCTCGAGCGACGCGGCGAGCATCGGCGACTGCGCGCGCAGGGCGTCGACCACCGCCGGCCAGACGTCGCCGAACGCGTCCAGCGACAACTCGACGCCCGCCGAGAAGCTCGGCGCGGGCGCGTCCGCCTCGGGTTCGACGAGCGCCAGGGCGGCGACGGCGGGCGTGGGATCGTCCGCCGTCGCCAGCTCGCCGGCG
>NZ_DASYJG010000032.1:0-42721 GCF_035996765.1 Baekduia sp. | reverse complement strand
GCGTGCACGACCGTGCGCACAAGACGCAGATCCGCCAGGCCGTGGAGGAGATCTTCGGCGTGCGGGTGCTCGAGGTGCGCACGATGAGCGTGAAGTCGAAGCCGAAGCGGCGCGGCTCGCTCGCCGTGATCGATGCCACCGACTTCGACACGCCGTCGGCGAAGCGCGCGGCCGAGGGCCTTGCGGCGTTCGGCGAGCCCGGCCGCACGCTCGTGGTGCTCGGCCGCGAGGGCGAGGACACTTGCTTCAAGTCGTTCCGCAACCTGAAGGGCGTCGCGGTGCACGCGCAGGACGCCGTGGGGGTGGCCGACATCATCGGCGCCCAGCGGCTCGTGCTGTCGCCCGCCGCCGTCGAGTACCTCACGACCATCGCGCGCAAGCCCGAGCGGGAGGCAGCCACGGCATGAACGCGCGCACGGTGATCATCCGCCCGATCGTGTCCGAGAAGAGCTACGCGCTGCTCTCGGCCAACAAGTACACGTTCCGCGTGCACGACCGTGCGCACAAGACGCAGATCCGCCAGGCCGTGGAGGAGATCTTCGGCGTGCGGGTGCTCGAGGTGCGCACGATGAGCGTGAAGTCGAAGCCGAAGCGGCGCGGCTACACGTCGGGCAAGAGCCGGTCGTGGAAGAAGGCCGTGGTCGAGTTGCACCCGGACGACCACATCGAGCTCTTCGAGGGCCAGGAAATAGGGGAGTAGCCGATGGCCGTCAAGCGTCATAAGCCGACCTCGCCCGGCCGCCGGTTCGCCACCTGGAGCGACCGCGCCGAGGTGACCAAGAGCGAGCCCGAGAAGGCCCTCACCACCGGCCTCAAGAAATCCGGCGGGCGGAACACGCATGGCCGCATCACGTCGCGCCACCGCGGCGGCGGCGCCAAGCGCAAGTACCGCATGATCGACTTCAAGCGCCAGAAGGACGGCGTGCCCGCGCGCGTGGCCGCGATCGAGTACGACCCGAACCGCACCGCTTACATCGCGCTCGTCAACTACGCCGACGGCGACAAGCGCTACATCCTCGCGCCGAACCGCCTGCGCGTGGGCATGACGGTCGAGTCGGGCGAGCGCGCCGACATCACCGTCGGCAACTGCCTGCCGCTGCGCGCCATCCCGACGGGCACCACCGTGCACAACGTCGAGATCACGCCAGGCCGCGGCGGCCAGATGGGCCGCTCCGCCGGCACCTCGATCCAGCTCGTCGCGAAGGAGGGCAACCGCGCCACCCTGCGCCTGCCGTCCGGCGAGATGCGGATGGTGCCGAGCGACTGCCGCGCCACCGTGGGCTCGATCGGCAACGCGGAGCACCAGAACATCACGATCGGAAAGGCCGGCCGCAGCCGTCACAAGGGCATCCGCCCCCAGACGCGCGGCACGGCTATGAACCCCGTCGACCACCCGCACGGCGGCGGCGAGGGCTCGACCACGGCGGGCCGCCACCCGGTCACTCCGTGGGGCGTCCCGACGCTCGGCTACCCCACGCGCAAGAAGAACAAGCCGTCCGACCGCATGATCGTGCGCAGGCGGCGGCGCGGGAAGGGCAAGAGGTAATCGTCTATGTCTAGATCTTCCAAGAAGGGCCCGTGGGTCGAGGAGCGCCTGATCGGGCGGATCGAGCGGATGAACTCCGCGGGAACGAAGCAGATGGTGAAGACGTGGTCGCGGGCGTCCACGATCTTCCCCGAGATGGTGGGCCACACGATCGCCGTTCACGACGGGCGCAAGCACGTGCCCGTGTTCGTGAGCGAGTCGATGGTCGGCCACAAGCTCGGCGAGTTCGCTCCGACGCGCACCTACCGCGGTCACGTTGATACCGGGAAGAAGCGATGAGTCCGGACGACGAGAAGCCGGAGGAGACGCCGGAGGTCGAGACCGAGGTCGTCGACGAGACGACGCTCGAGGAGGTCCCGGTCGAGCCGGAGGCCGACGCCACCCCGGAGGAGGCCGCCGAGGAGAAGCCGGCCAAAAAGAAGCCTGCTGCGAAGAAGGCTGCCGCTGCCGAGAAGGCCGACGACGAGGGCGCCGAGGCCAAGCCCAAGCGCGCGTCTCGCGCCAAGAAGCCGGCTGAGCCCAAGGCCGAAGAGCCCCCGGCCGAGAAGCCCAAGCCTGTCGCCAAGCCGGTGGCGTCGAGCAACGGCCGCCCCGTCGTCAAGGCCCACGCCAAGTATGTCCGCACGTCCGCCCGCAAGGCGCGGCTGGTCTGCGACCACATCCGCGGCAAGTCCGTCATCGAGGCGCGCGCCATCCTGGCGCACACCCCCCGCGCGGTTGCCGAAGATTGGGAGAAGCTCCTGAACTCGGCCGTCGCCAACGCTGAGCACAACCACGAGCTGCTCGGTGAGGATCTCAAGATCTTGTCCGTAACCGCTGATGAGGGTCCGACCCTCAAGCGCTTCCGACCGCGCGCCATGGGGCGCGCCTCGGCCATTCGCAAGCGCACCTCGCACTTGTCGATCGCGCTCACGCCGAAGGAGCAGTAAGAGCATGGGACAGAAGGTTCACCCCGAGTCCATGCGCGTGGGCTACATCCACGACTGGAAGTCGAACTGGTTCACCGAGCGTGACTTCAGCGACTATCTGGCCGAGGACGTCGCCATTCGCGGCCACATCACCAACAAGCTCGCGCACGCCGGCCTGAGCGACATCACGATCCGCAAGGACGCCAACGAGGTGGAAGTCAACATCCACACCGCGCGTCCCGGCATCGTCATCGGCAAGTCCGGCTCCGAGGTCGACGCCCTGCGCCGTGATCTGCACAAGATCACCAAGAAGCAGATCAAGGTCAACATCCTCGAGATCAAGCGGCCTGAGCTCGACGCCAAGCTCGTGGCGCAGTCGATCGCCGAGCAGCTGCAGAATCGCGTGGCCTTCCGCCGTGCGATGAAGCGCGCGCTGACCAGCGCGATGCGCTCTGGCGCCAAGGGCTGCAAGATCCAGGTCGGCGGCCGCCTCGGTGGCTCCGAGATGGCGCGCACCGAGATGTACTCCGATGGTCGTGTCCCGCTGCACACGCTGCGCGCCGACATCGACTACGGCTTCTACGAGGCCCGCACCACCTTCGGCCGCATCGGCTGCAAGGTGTGGATCAACAAGGGCGAGATCATGCCCGAGGGCTACGGCGGCTCCGACCTCACCGAGATCGAGGCCCCGCAGGCTGCCGGCATGGACCGCGGCAACGACCGTGGTGGTCGCGGCGGCGGACCGGGCGGTGGCCGTGACGGTCGCGGCGGCGGCGCCGGTGGCGGCCGCGGCCGTGGCGGCCAGGGCGGCGGCGGTGGGCGCGGTCCGGGTGGTCCGGGCGGTGCCGGCGGCGGCCGTGGTGGCCGTGGTGGCCAGGGCGGCGGCGGTGGGCGCGGTCCGGGTGGTCCGGGCGGTGCCGGTGGCGGCGGTCGTGGCGGCGGAGGCTATGGCGGCGGTGGCGGGGGCGGCGGCTCTCGTGGCGGCGGCGGGTACGGCGGAGGCGGTCGCTAGATGCTTTCCCCGAAGCGCGTCAAGCACCGCAAGCAGCACCGCGGGCGCAAGCCCGGCCTCTCGCGCGGCCAGACCAAGGTCCAGTTCGGCGAGTTCGGCCTCAAGACCCTCGACGCCGGTTGGCTGACCAACCGTCAGATCGAGGCCGCACGTATTGCCATGACGCGCAAGATCAAGCGCGGCGGCAAGGTGTGGATCAACGTCTATCCCGACAAGCCGGTCACCAAGAAGCCCGCCGAGACCCGCATGGGCTCCGGCAAGGGCTCGCCCGAGGGCTGGGTCGCGGTCGTCAAGCCCGGCCGCGTGATGTTCGAGCTTGCCGGCGTGCCGGAGCCGCTCGCCCGTGAGGCCATGCGCCTCGCCGGGATGAAGCTCCCTGTCCGCACCAAGATCGTGACGGCGGAGGACGACGCCTGATGAACACCAAGGAGATCCGCGACCTGCGCGACGACGAGCTGGTCGAGCACATCAAGACGGTCCGTCGCGACCTCTTCGGCCTCCGGTTCCAGCACGCCACCGGCGAGCTGGAGAACACCGCAGGCCTCCAGACCGGTAAGCGCGACCTCGCTCGCGCCCTGACCATCGCCCGCCAGCGCGGGATCGACACGAGCAAGTAGCCATGGCTGACGACGAGACCCCTGAGACGACCGAAGAGCAGGTCACCACGTCCGAGACGACGGAGGAGACCGCCCCTGCCGAGCAGGCCGAGGTTGCTGCTGCCCCTGCGGCAGAGAGCAAGCCCGCCGCCGAGCCCGCCGCACCGGTCGTCGCATTGACCCCCAAGGAGCGCAAGGTCGCTTCGCGAGCCCGCCGTGGCGCCCGTCGCGGCGCGACGCCCGAGGAGCGCGCCGAGACGCGCAAGGCCAAGGCCGCCGCGCGCTCGCGCTACCGCACCAAGAAGCGCGAGAAGGATCGCGCCGCCCGTGCGGAGACCGGCCCCGCCAAGACGCAGTCGCCGGTCGAGCACGGTCCGGGCGCCCCGAAGGAGCGCCTTGGCATCGTCGTGTCCAACAAGGCCGACAAGACGATCACGGTCCGCATCGACACCGCGCGCCGGCATCGCCGCTACCAGAAGATCGTGCGCAGCTCTTCGACGCTGCACGCCCACGACGAGACCAACGACGCCAACGCCGGCGACACGGTCCGCATTATCGAGTCGCGTCCGCTCAGCGCCACCAAGCGCTGGCGCCTCGTCGAGATCCTGGAGCGTGCCAAGTGATCCAGAACGAGTCACGCCTCAAGGTCGCCGACAACACGGGCGCCCGCGAGATCCTCGTCATCCGCGTGCAGGGCGGCTCGCGCCGCAAGTACGCGCACGTCGGCGACGTGATCACCGCGACGGTCAAGGCCGCCAATCCGCAGGGCACGGTCAAGAAGGGCGAGGTCGTCAAGGCGGTCGTCGTGCGCACCAAGAAAGAGTTCGGGCGCGACGACGGGACCTACATCTCGTTTGACGAGAACGCCGCCGTCATCATCGATGCGACCGGCAACCCGCGCGGGACGCGCATCTTCGGGCCGGTGGCCCGCGAGCTGCGCGATCGCAACTACATGAAGATCATCTCGCTCGCCCCGGAGGTGCTCTAGCCATGGCCGCACTGAAGATCCGCCGCGACGATGAGGTCATCGTCATCAGCGGCAAGGACCGCGGCAAGATCGGCAAGGTCTTGCGGGTCGACCCCAAGAAGTCGCGGGTCACCGTCGAGGGCATCAACATCGTCAAGCGCCATCAGCGCCCCCAGCCGAACGCTCCTCAGATCGAGGCCGGCGTCATCGAGCGTGAGGGCCCCATCCACATCTCAAACGTCCAGCTCATCGATCCCAAGACGAAGAAGCCCACGCGCGTCGGCGTCACCCGTGAGGGTGGCAACCGCAACCGTGTGACGCGAGCGTCCGGGACCAAGCTCGACTAGTCCGGCAGAGAATCATGGAAGCCGCAACCCAGACCGCACGCCTCAAGACGCAGTACCTCGAGAAGATCCGCCCCGCCCTCATCGAGCGGTTCGGCTACTCGAGCTACATGCAGGCGCCCAAGCTCATCAAGATCACCCTCAACATGGGTGTCGGCGACGCCAAGCAGGACTCCAAAGTCCTCGACGCGGCCGCCGAGCAGCTCGCGACGATCGCCGGCCAGAAGCCGTCGATCCGGCGCGCGCGCAAGTCCATCGCCCAGTTCAAGCTCCGTGAGGGCATGGCCGTCGGCGTCAGCGTGACGCTGCGCGGCGACCGGGCGTATGAGTTCCTCGACCGCCTCGTGTCGGTCGCGCTCCCCCGGGTGCGTGACTTCCGCGGGCTCAAGCCCACGGCCTTCGACGGCCGGGGCTCGTACTCGATGGGCCTCAAGGAGCAGATCATCTTCCCCGAGATCGACTACGACGCCATCGACAATGTGCGCGGCCTCGACATCGCCATCACCACGACGGGCACGTCGAACGCCGAGACCTACGCACTGCTCGAGGCGTTCGGCATGCCCTTCAGTCGTGAGGGCAACCCGTACGTGACCGCCGACGACGGCACCCAGGAGAGCTAGACCGTGGCTAAGACGTCCCAGCGGGTCCGCCAGCAGCGTGGATCCAAGTACAAGACCCGGGAGTACACCCGATGCCGCAAGTGCGGTCGGTCGCGCGCGGTCTACCGCAAGTTCGGCGTGTGCCGTATCTGCCTGCGCGACCTGGCCCACAACGGCTTTGTCCCCGGCATGACGAAGTCGAGTTGGTAGCGCCATGTCGATGACCGACCCTGTCGCCGACTACCTGACCCGGATCCGCAACGCGATCCGGGCTCAGCACGACGTCGTCGAGATCCCCGCCTCCCGGCTCAAGCGTGAGATGACCCGCATCCTCGCTGAGCAGGGCTACATCGAGGCGTGGGAGACCGAGGCCCCGTCGGCCGAGCGTCCCGCCGAGCTCATCCGCATTCAGCTCAAGTACACCGAGGACCGCAAGTCCGTGGTGTCGGGGCTGCAGCGGGCGTCTCGTCCGGGCCAGCGCTATTACGTGCCCGCCACCGGCATCCCCAAGGTGCTCGGCGGCATGGGCACCGCCATCGTTTCGACGTCCCAGGGCGTCATGACCGGCCACGAGGCACGCCGCCGAGGCATCGGCGGCGAAGTCGTCGCAAAGGTCTGGTGATCACCTCATGAGCCGCATTGGTCGCAAGCCCATTTCAGTGCCCGCAGGGGTCACCGTCGCCATCGAGCCCGAGTCGGTCCGCGTCAACGGACCCAAGGGCGAGCTCGTCGAGCGCATCCACCGCGACATCACGGTGGAGCAGAACGACGACGTCCTGACCGTGACGCGCCCGACCGACCGCGGCGAGCACCGTGCCATGCACGGCCTGTACCGCTCGCTCGTGGCCAACATGGTCATCGGCGTCACCGAGGGCTACGCCAAGACGCTGGAGATCCAGGGCGTCGGCTACCGCGCGGCCCTCAAGGGCCGTGACCTGGAGCTGGCCCTCGGTTACTCCCACCCGGTGTCGATCAAGGCGCCGGACGGCATCGACTTCGAGGTCCCGCAGCCCACGCGCGTCATCGTGCGCGGGATCGACAAGCAGCTGGTCGGCGAGATCGCCGCCAACATCCGCAAGCAGCGTCCGCCGGAGCCCTACAAGGGCAAGGGCATTCGCTACGAGGGCGAGTACGTCGCCCGCAAGGTCGGTAAGCGAGCATGAGCACCACCACCCCTGAAAAGCGCCGTCTGCGCCGTCGCCGTCGCGTCCGCGCGAAGGTCAACGGCACGGCCGAGCGTCCGCGCATCTCCGTGTTCCGGTCCAACCGCGGCATCGCCGCCCAGCTCGTCGACGACGTCGCCGGCAAGACGCTGGCCGCGGTGCAGTGGACCGAGGCCGAGCTGCGGGACCTCCCGCGCTCGGAGCAGAGCAGCAAGGCCGGTGAGCTCCTCGCGCAGCGCGCGAAGGCCGCCGGCATCGAGCGCGCCGTGTTTGACCGCGGCGGCTACCAGTACCACGGACGCGTCAAGGCATTCGCCGATGGCGTCCGCGAGGGAGGACTTGCCGTATGAAGCACGACAGCTTCGCTGACCGCGTCGTCTCGCCGGTCGGCCTCGACCTGCAGGAGCGGGTCGTCGAGATCAACCGCGTCGCCAAGGTCGTCAAGGGCGGCCGGCGCTTCTCGTTCACGGCCCTCGTGGTCGTCGGCGACGAGTCGTCGGTCGTCGGTATCGGCTATGGCAAGGCCAACGAGGTCCCGATCGCCATCCAGAAGGGTGTCGAGGCCGCCAAGAAGAACCTCTACCGCGTGCCCAAGCACGGCTCGACGATCACCCATCCGGTGGTCGGCGTCTTCGGCTCCGGCCGCGTGCTGCTCAAGCCGGCCTCGCCCGGTACGGGCGTCATCGCCGGCGGCGGCGTCCGCGCGGTGCTGGAGCTCGCGGGCATCCACGACATCCTGAGCAAGTCGCTGGGCACCCAGAACCCGATCAACCTCGTCAAGGCGACGCTGGCCGGACTCCAGGACCTGCGCACGCCCGAGGAGGTCGCAGAGATCCGCGGCCTCTCGATCGCCGAGGTCCTGGGCCTGAGCAACGAGCAGCCCGCCGGCGCCGTCGAGACGCTCGAGGGCGCCCCGACCGGCGATGACGAGCCCGCCGCCGAGGAAGGCGCCGTGGCCGTCGCGACGGAGGAGGCCCCCGCCGAGGAGGTCGAGGCCGAGGCGCCCGCGGAGGAGACGGCCGAGTAATGCCCAAGGTCACCCAGATCAAGAGCAAGAACGGCTCCAACCAGAAGCAGCTCGACACGCTGCGCTCGCTGGGGCTGCGCAAGATCGGCCAGACGGTCGAGGTCAAGGACACCGAGCAGGCCCGAGGCATGCTCCACCGCGTCCGCCACCTGATCCAGGTCGAGGAGGACTAGCCCCATGGCTGACGAGATCGAGAAGGAGCCCATCGGGCTCCACAACCTGAAGCCCGCCCCGGGCAGCCGCCGCCCGCGCAAGCGCGTCGGCCGCGGCGAGGGCTCGGGCCTGGGCAAGACCTCTGGCCGCGGCCAGAAGGGCGCGGGCTCGCGCTCCGGCGCCAAGGACCGTGCGCGCTTTGAGGGCGGCCAGATGCCGATCCACATGCGGATGCGCAAGCTGCGTGGTCCGCATATGAAGAAGTCGATGCCGTTCGAGATGTTCCGCACCTCGACCCAAGGCGTCAACGTGCAGGACCTCGAGGCGCGCTTCGAGAAGGGCGCTGAGGTCACGCTCGACGCGCTGAAGACCGCCGGCTTGGCCAAGAAGGCAGACGTTCCGGTGAAGATCCTCGCCAAGGGCGAGATCACCAAGCCGCTCACCGTCCACGCGCACAAGTTCAGCGCCTCGGCCAAGGCGGCCATCGAGGCTGCCGGCGGCACCGCCGTCACCATCGAGTCCTAGCCGCTCTGGCAACGACCACACGTCGGCTTCGAGGGCCCCGGGCGACCGGGGCCCTCGGTCGTCGGTTACCCTCTGGCTTTCATGCTCTCGACCATCCTGAGTGCGTTCACCGTCCCGGAGATCCGCAAGAAGCTCGCCTTCACGGCGCTGCTGCTCGCGCTCTACCGCGTCGGGTCCCACATCCCGGTTCCCGGTGTCAACGTCCAGGCGGTCAAGGACGCCCAGGAGTCCTTCGGCGGCGGCGGCATCCTCAGCCTGCTCAACCAGTTCTCGGGCGGCGGGTTGAGCCGCATCGCGCTCTTCGCGCTCGGGATCATGCCCTACATCACGGCGAGCATCATCTTGCAGCTGCTCACGGTGGTCGTCCCGTCGCTGGAGAAGCTGTCGAAGGAGGGCGAGGTCGGCCAGGCGCGCATCACGCAGTACACGCGCTACCTCACGGTCGGTCTGGCCTTCGCGCAGTCGATCGGCTACGTGTTCCTCTTCAAGTCGCTGGGCCCGTCGACGGGCGAGACGATCATCTCCAAGTTCGACACGCCCCATGTCTTCCTGATCGTGGTCTCGCTGACCGCAGGCACGGTCCTGCTGATGTGGATGGGTGAGCTGATCACCCAGCGCGGCATCGGCAACGGCATCTCGCTGATGATCTTCGCGTCGATCGTCTCGCGGCTGCCGTCCGGCCTCTCGTCCTGGTGGAACAACCCCGACCAGGTCTTCGTCGTGATCATGCCGTTCCTGGCACTTGGGGTCGTCTGCTCGATCGTCTTCATCCAGGAGGGCCAGCGCCGCATCCCGGTCCAGTACGCCAAGCGCGTGATCGGGCGGCGCATGAGCGGCGGCGGCCAGACCTACCTGCCGTTGCGCGTCAACATGGCCGGCGTCATCCCGGTCATCTTCGCCGCCTCGATCATGGCCTTCCCGCCCACGGTCGGTCAGCTGATCAACACGCCCGCCACGCACAGCGTCGCGAACTTCCTGAACCCCGGGAAGGCGCCGTACGTGATCGGCGAGTCGATCTTCATCATCTTGTTCACGTACTTCTACACGGCGGTGACGTTCAATCCCGTCGACCAGGCCGAGAACCTGAAGAAGTACGGCGGCTTCATCCCAGGGGTGAGACCCGGCCGGCCCACGGCCGAGTTCCTCGATCGCATCCTCGCGCGCTTGACCTTCCCCGGCGCGCTGTATCTCGCGGCGGTGGCCGCGCTGCCGACGATCGTGATCGCGCTGACCGGCGCCACGAACTCGTTCCAGTTCGGCGGGACCTCGCTGCTGATCGTCATCGGCGTGGCGCTCGACACGATGAAACAGCTCGAGGCCCAGCTGATGATGCGCAACTACGAAGGCTTCCTCAAGTAGGATGCCCGACCTTCCCGGGACCGGTGGCTTTGCAGCCCCGGTCCGCAAGGAGCCTGCGATCGCCGTCGTGTCTGAACTGAACCTCATCCTGGTGGGTCCCCCCGGTGCCGGCAAGGGCACCCAGGCCGAGCGCCTGACCGAGGACTTCGGGCTGCCCTACTACGCGACGGGCAACATCCTGCGCGATGCGGTGGCCAACGGCAGCGAGTTGGGCAAGCAGGCCAAGGAGCACATGGACGCCGGCGGCCTGGTGCCCGACGACGTCATCATCGGTGTGATCCTCGAGGCGATCGCCTCTGACGAGGCCGCCAACGGCTTCCTGCTCGACGGCTTCCCGCGCACCGTGCCGCAGGCTGACGCGCTCGGCGAGGCGCTGCAGCAGGCCGGGCGCAAGATCAGCGCGGTCCTGCTGATCGACGTTCCCGACGAGGAGGTCGTGCGCCGCCTCTCCGGGCGCCGCGTGAGCAAGTCGGGTCGCGTCTACCACGTCGACTTCGACCCACCCAAGCATCCCGACCGCTGCGACATCGACGGCTCGGCGCTGATCCAGCGCGACGACGACAAGCCCGAGACGATTCGCAAGCGCCTGGCCGTCTACCACGACCAGACCGAACCGCTCGTCGACTATTACGAGAGCCGCGAGCTGCTGCGTCGCTTCGACGGCACGCGCACGCCCACCGAGGTGCACGACCACGTGCGCGCCACGGTGGCGACGCTGCGCCTCGAAGACGAGCTCTGACTCGACCCCGCCCGCCGGCCCCGCCCGCCCGTCCCCACCCACCCGAGGCAGCGCCGTGATCATCAAGAAGTCGCCCGCCGAGATCGAGAAGATGGCCGCCGCCGGCGCCATCCACGCCCGCACGATGAAGCTGGTCGCCGGCAAGATCCGCGAAGGCGTCAGCACCGCCGAGCTCGACCAGGCCGCCGAGAAGTACATCCGCTCCCAGGGTGCGGTCCCGTCGTTCAAGGGCTATCGCGGCTTCACCGGCTCGATCTGCGCGTCGCCCAACGCGATGGTCGTGCACGGCATCCCCGGTCCGTATCGCCTCGGCAAGGGCGACGTGATCTCGATCGACATCGGCGTCACCTACGACGGCTGGGTCGCCGATGGCGCGGTGACCTTCGCGGTGGGCGAGGTCACGCCGGTCGCCGACAAGCTGCTGGAGGTCACGCGGCGCTCGCTCTTCGATGCGGTGCAGCAGTGCCGGCCCGGCAACCGCCTCGGCGACGTCTCCCATGCGGTCCAGACGACCGTCGAGGCCGAGGGCCTGTCGGTCGTCCGTTCGCTGGTCGGGCACGGCATCGGGCGCGACATGCACGAGGAGCCGCAGATCCCGAACTACGGTGACGCCGGCAAGGGTCCGCTGCTGGAGGCCGGGATGGTGCTCGCCGTCGAGCCGATGACCACCGCCGGGCGCCACATGGTGCGCATGGGCGACGACGGCTGGGCGATCTACGCCCAGGACGGCTCGCTGGCCGCGCACTTCGAGTTCACGATCGCCATCACCGCCGACGGACCACGGATCCTGACGCCCTGGCACGAGGGCGACGGCGCGCTATAAAGCCCGAAGGGACGAGCTTACGGCACGGAAGTTCGCCCCTTTGCTATCTTCAATTGTCCGCGCGTGTGCGTTGCCCCTGCATGCGCGCCATCCGTGATGTAGCAGCGGCAGCTCCCGCGGCAGCCAGAGCGCATCAACGGGCCAAACTCTTGGAAAGGGACCATGAAGGTACGACCGTCGGTGAAGCCGATGTGCGAGAAGTGCAAGATCATCCGCCGCCATGGCGCGGTGCTCGTGATCTGCCAGAACCCCCGCCACAAGCAGCGCCAGGGCTAGGTTTCTGATGGCACGAATCGCCGGGATCAACGTCCCCCTGAACAAGCGCGTCGAGGTCGGCCTGACCTACATCTATGGCATTGGCCGCCCGACGTCGAACAAGCTGCTGAGCGCTGCCGGGATCAACCCCGACACGTACGTCCGCGACCTGACCGAGCAAGAGGTCAGCAAGCTGCGCGACGCCGTGGAGAACCTCGTCGTCGAGGGCGACCTGCGCCGTGAGCGCTCGCAGAACATCAAGCGCCTGATGGAGATCGGGTGCTACCGGGGCCTGCGTCACCGCCGCGGCCTCCCGGTCCGGGGGCAGAACACCAAGAACAACGCCCGTACGCGCAAGGGTCCCAAGCGCATGTCGGTCGCTGGTAAGAAGAAGGTTGGGAAGAAGTAGTGCCCGCACCCAAGCGCCCGGCCCGTGGCCGCCGTAAGCCGAAGAAGAACATTCCCGTCGGCCAGGCCCACATCAAGACCTCGTTCAACAACACGATCGTCTCCCTCACCGACCGCGAGGGCAACGTGATCGCGTGGGAGTCCGCCGGTGGCGCCGGCTTCAAGGGCTCCCGCAAGTCGACCCCGTTCGCCGCGCAGGTCACGGCCGATGCTGCTGCCCGCAAGGGCATCGAGCAGGGCCTCCAGAAGGTCGAGGTCTTCGTGAAGGGTCCCGGCTCTGGCCGGGAGACCGCGATCCGCTCCCTCCAGGCCGCCGGCCTCGAGGTGACGGGCGTCAAGGACGTGACCCCGCAGGCCCACAACGGCTGCCGCCCTCGCAAGCGGCGCCGCGTCTAGGAATCCCGTATGGCTCGTGACACAGGCCCCCAGTGCAAGCAGTGCCGCCGCGAAGGGCAGAAGCTCTTCCTGAAGGGTGAGCGCTGCCTCACCGACAAGTGCGGCGTCGAGCGCCGCGCGTACCCGCCGGGCGACCACGGTCGTGGCCGCCAGAAGCAGTCGGAGTACCGCGTGCAGCTCCGTGAGAAGCAGAAGGCCCGCCGCTATTACGGCGTGCTCGAAGGCCAGTTCCGCCGCTACTACGACAAGGCGTCGCGCCAGGAGGGCATCACGGGTGAGAACCTGCTCATGCTCCTGGAGTCCCGCCTCGACAACGTCGTCGTGCGGCTCGGCTTCGCCGCTTCCCGTCGCCAGGCTCGCCAGATGATCCGCCACGGTCACTGGACGATCAACGGCCGGCGCGTCGACATCCCCAGCTATCAGGTGCGTGAAGGCGACGTGCTGGCCGTCAAGGTCGGTACCGGCGCTGAGGCCATCATCCGCGACGCGACCGAGCTCACCGCTCAGGTCCCGGCGTGGCTGCAGGCCGATCACGATGGTCTGACGGCGAAGGTGCTGCGCAAGCCCGAGCGTCGTGAGATCACGACGCCCGTGCAAGAGCAGCTCATCGTCGAGCTGTACTCCAAGTAGGACTTGATTGACCGCGCGCCCTCCCATCCGTTGACGGCGGGAGGGCTGCGCGAGAGGCCCGGCGACTCCCCGCTCTGCTGCGCCGGGCACCACGACGAAGAACCAGGACCTCCCAGTGCTCGACTTCCAGATCCCTCGCATCACCAGCGAATCCGTCGAGGAGCATCGCGGCTCGTTCGTGATCGAGCCCCTCGATCGCGGCTTCGGCTACACCTTCGGCAACTCGCTGCGCCGCGTGCTGCTCTCTTCGCTGGCCGGTGCGGCCGTCACCAGCGTCCGGATCGAAGGCGTCGCCCATGAGTTCTCGACGATCAAGGGCGTCACCGAGGACGTCACCGACATCGTCCTGAACCTCAAGGGCATCGTCTGCCGGATGCACTCCGACGCGACCGAGATCGAGGCCCCGCTGGTCGTCACCGGCCCGGGCGAGATCACGGCCAAGGACATCGACCTGCCCGCGGGCGTCGAGATCCTCAACCCCGATGTGCACATCGCGACGCTCGAGAAGAAGACCAAGCTCGAGATGTACATGACGATCGGCCGCGGCCGCGGCTACCGCCCCGCTGAGGAGAACAAGTCTCCCGACCAGCCGATTGGCGTCATCCCGATCGACTCGATCTTCTCGCCGGTGCGTCGCGTCGCTTACGCGGTCGAGCAGGCCCGTGTCGGTCAGCGCACCGACTACGACAAGCTCACGCTCGACATCGAGACCGACTCCTCGATCGATCCGCAGGCCGCGCTGCGCGAGGCTGCCGAGATTCTGATCAGCCAGCTGGCGATCTTCACCGACGCCGACCGCATCGAGGAGCTTCGCGCTGGCCCCGGCGGCGCGCTGGACGCGGGCCAGGTGCCCGGCACCAACGGCGCCGGCGCCACCAGCCAGGGCCCGATGCACGACATCCTCATCGAGGAGCTCGAGCTCGGCGTCCGCTCTTACAACTGCCTCAAGCGCGCCGGCATCCAGACGGTGGGCGACCTCATCTCGAAGTCCGAGGGAGAGCTCGCCGCGATTCCGAACTTCGGCAAGAAGTCGATCGACGAGGTCATCGAGACGCTGCACGCGCGGGGCCTGGCTCTGCGCGACGACTGAGAAGGACTGAGACACCATGCGCCATCAGAAGACCCGTCACAAGCTCAGCCGCGACAGCGCGCACCGCAAGGCCCTGCTGGCCAACCTCTGCAAGGAGATCATCCAGCACGAGCGGATCAAGACCTCCGAGGCCAAGGCCAAGGCCGTCAAGCCCGAGGTCGAGCAGCTGATCACGCTCGCCCGCAAGGGTGACCTGCACGCCCGCCGCCAGGCCCTGTCGATCCTGGGCCAGGACAAGTTCACCGTGCACAAGCTGTTCGAGGAGGTCGCTCCGCGCTACGTGGACCGGCCGGGTGGCTACACCCGCATCCTCAAGCTCGGCCCGCGTCGCAGCGACGCGACCGAGATGGTCTTCATCGAACTGGTCTAGTTCGAGCTAGCTGTTGTAGGGATCGCGCGGCGATCTGTCTTGCGACAGAGAGCCGCGCGACGTCGTTGTGAGGGCCTCGATCGCGTCGGCGAGGTGGACCGGCGCGATGTTGTAGTCCTCACGGGCGACGCGGAGCTTGTGGGCTTCGAGCAGGACCTCGGCGTGGGTGAAGCCGTGTGGCGGCTCGAAGCGGTAGGAGGCGAGCTCGATCAGCAGGCCGAGCGGGTCGGTGAAGTAGATCGAGTCCATGAAGCCGCGGTCCTTGACGCCGCTGTGGTGGATCGCGCGCTCGTCGAGGCGCTCGACGGCCTGGCGGAAGGTCGCGTTGGAGACCGCGAAGGCCAGGTGGTGGACACAGCCCGGATCTGTGGGAGTGCGCGCCGGGTCGGCAGTGCGCTCCTCGTTGGTGAAGATCGTGATGAGCCGGCCGTCGCCCGGGTCGAAGTACAGGTGGCTCTCGGCCGGGTTGTCGAGGTTTGGCTGCTCGAAGACGAACGGCATTCCGAGCACGCCCTCCCAGAAGTCGATCGACGTCTGCCGGCCGGCGCCGGTGATCGTGATGTGGTGGACGCCTTGGGTCTGGAGCTTGCGCACGTCTCGGATCATGTCCGGTTGCGGGCCGCCTGCCAAGAGGTACTCTGGCGCACATGAGCGACCTCTACGGCAGCTACGCCGGCTCGCGCGCCCCGGCGCGCGCGAGCACCATGACCCTCTTCGGCCAGGTCATGTTCCTGGTCGGCATCGCGATCGCGTTCCTGGCGGTCGGCACCATCGTCGGTCGTGACCTCGCGTTCGGCACGGCCCGCATCCTCAGCTTCGTGGCGTTCGGCATGGTCCTGGCGCAGTCGTTCGTGGCGCCGCTGCGCCACGGCGGGATCGGCATCGCGTGGCTGTTCGGCTTCGCGCTGATCCTCGGCCTGGGCCTCGGCCCGGTGCTCGAGTTCTACGTGCAGAGCGACCCGACCGCCGTCACGCAGGCCGCGGGCGGCACGGCGCTGATCACGGTGGGGATGGGCGCCTACGGCACGGCGACGTCGAAGGACCTCGCGCGCTGGATCCGGCCGCTGAGCTACGCGCTGCTCGGCGTCATCGCCATCTCGCTCATCGCCTGGCTCTTCGGCTCGGGCGGCAGCCCGCTGATCAGCTTCGCGGTCCTCGTGCTCTCTTCGCTGATCCTGATCGTCGACTTCAACTACCTGCGCCGCCAGGCGACCGAAGACGACGTCATTTGGATCGCGACCGGGATCTTCGTCTCGATCGTCAACATCTTCCTGTCACTGCTGAACCTCTTCGGCCGGAGCTAGCGGTCCCCTGAGCGCGCGGCTCACCGTCGAGTACGACGGCACCGGCTTCGCGGGCTGGGCGCGCCAGCCTGGCCTGCGGACCGTCCAGCAGACGATGGAGGAGGCCATCGCGACGCTGCGCGGCGGGCGCGGCGTGGAGCTGACCTGCGCCGGGCGCACCGACCGCGGCGTGCACGCCTGGGGGCAGATCGTCTCGCATCCAGGCGAGCCCGTGCCGCTGGAGGGACTCAATGCCGTGCTGCCGGCCGACGTGGCGGTGCTGGATTCCGCGGTAGCGGCCGACGGTTTCGACGCGCGCCGTGATGCGCTCTCGCGGACGTACTGCTTTCGGCTTGACATCCGGCCGATCGCATCGCCGTTCGAGGTCGGTCGGGCGCTGCACTGGCCGCACCCGCTCGATCGCGATCTGCTCGCCGCGTGCGCGGAGGCAATCGTCGGGAGACACGACTTCACCGCGTTCACGCCGACCGAGACCGAGCATGTGCGCTTCGAGCGCGTGGTGCTGAGCGCTGAGTGGCATCGCCGTGGCGAGACGTTGGAGTTCTGGATCACCGCCGACGCGTTCATGCGCCACATGAACCGCGTGCTGGTCGGGACGATGCTGCAGGTCGCCACCGGCCGGCGCTCACTGGACTCGTTCGTCGCGCTGCTCAGCGGTCGTCCACGCGAGGAGGCGGGGCCGACGGCCCCGCCTCACGGGCTCTACTTCGCCTCGGTCGCGTTCCCCTAGACCGCGGCGCCGCGGCGCCCGCTGAAGAACAGCACGAGGGCGACGATCGCCAGCGCGAACAGGATCGGGTGGATGATGACGCCACCGGCGATCGCGATGATCAGCAAGATGATGGCCAAGATGAGCAGCATGTAGGGGATCTCCTCCTGATGATGGACGGCGACGGGTGATGCGGTGGGACTTCTCAACCCGCGATCAGGAGTGCCCGCCCGACCCGTTGCGTCAAACATGCGCATCTTGCCGACGTGGCTCGGCGTGACCTGCGTGGGACGTAAGCTGGGGGCGTGCGCGTGCTGCTGACCAACGACGACGGGATCGATGCCGAAGGGCTGCAGCGACTCCGGCGCGAGCTGCTGAGCACGCCTGGTGTTGACCTCGCCGTGGTCGCGCCAGACGGCAACCGCTCGGCGATCGGGCGCGGCATCACGACCCGTCGCGCGCTCGCCGTGGAGCGCATCGCCTTCGGCGACGGCACCTTCGGCTACGCGACCGACGGCACGCCGGTCGACTGCGTGCGCCTCGCCAGCCTCGGCCTCGTCGAGGGCTGGGCGCCCGAGCTCGTCGTGTCCGGCATCAACCACGGCTCCAACCTCGGCGACGACGTCACCTACTCCGGCACGGTCGCCGCCGCGATGGAGGGGCTGCTGCTCGGCCTGCCGGCGATCGCGGTCTCTCAGCAGTCCGAGAGCCGTGAGATGGATTTTCGCCTCGGCGTCGACTACGACTTCGAGGTCGCTGCGCGCTTCACCGCACGCCTGGTCGAGGAGCTCGAGGATGTCCCGTTGCCGCCGAGCACGTTGTTGAATATCAACGTGCCGGCCGGGACGCCCCACGGCATCGAGGTCGCCCGGCTGGGCAAGCGGATCTACCGCGATCGGCTGCAGGAGCAGGAGGGCGATGGCGCGCGGCGCACCTACTTCATCTACGGCACCGAGCCGAGCTATGAGGACGAGCCGGGGACCGACCTGGTTGCCGTCGCCTCCGGGCGCATCGCCGTAACGCCGGTGCATCTGGATCTGACCCACCACGACGGCATCGGGCCGCTGTCGGCCGCCGACCTGCAGCGCCTGCTCGCGCCGGCGGCCCAAGAAGTCGAGTAACGCTGGACAGGGCAGTCGGCTGCTGCGATGGTGGCGGCCCGCACCACGAGCAGAAGGCTTCACCATGCCGGCACGCCCCCACCGCACGAGTCGATGGGCGCATGCCGCCCTTGCGCTCTCTTGCACGATCGTGCTCCTGCCGGCCTTCGCCGAGCCGGCCGGCGCCGTCACGACCAAGAAGCGCTGCAAGGCGGGCGAGGTCGCGCTGCACTACCTGGCTGCGCACCACAAGAAGCCGGCGTTCCTGTGCGTGCGCATGGTGGCGGTCGGGCGCACGCCCGCGGCGGCCGCGGTGGCCGTGGAGCGCATGGTCAGCGCCGGCCGGCTCCTGCCCAAGTCGGCGCGCAAGCTGGTGTCGCGCTTCCCGCGCAAGCTCGAGCGCGCCTTCGCGCGGGCCCGTGAGGCCCAGGTGCGCCAGGGCGCGACCGCGAAGGCGGCGGCGTCCAAGCCGGGCGATCCGGTCACGACCAGCACCAGCACCGTGATCGCGCCGGCCGACGGCCAGGCCGGCGAGGGGACGGCCAGCTCCACCTCGACAACGCAGACCACGGAGGGCGTCGAGCGCTCGACGGTGCGCTACACGCACTCCTCGACCTCCAAGCACACGGTCTTCGGCCCCAAGTGCCCCGACTACGACGGCAACGTGGTGACCAAGCTCGTCTTCATCGACACCGACATCCATGCGATCGAGCAGCGGGGGAAGCGCACGATCGTCGAGACCGAGTACCGCGACACCGCCACGGTGACGGGCGGGTTCAACGACGACATGGCGCTGCGCGCGCCGCTGCATCTCGAGATCGAGCTCGTCGTCGTGACGCGCAAGCGGGTTGAGATCGCCGCCACGCACAAGGTCGTCAGCACCAGCTCAGCTGATCCTCAGCGCGTGGGCCTGCAGACCGAGATCGGCGAGAGCGTGCTCAAGGACCCTGGCGGCTCGCTCCAGGATCCGCTGAAGATCGTCATGGACATGACGCTCAGCGGCGGCGGGGCGGTCAAGTTGGAGGACTTCGCCAGCGACGGCGGGTCGTTCTTCCTGTTGATGGTCGGAACGAGCTGGTTTGCCGAGATCGGAGCGATCAACGGGTTCGCGGCGACCTTGAAGAACATGGTGGGCTTCGCGTGCGTGTCGGCCGAGGCGGTCCCGTCGTCGCTGACGCTCGGCAAGGGCAAGAGCGGAGACTTCACGGTGACGGTGCGCGGCCTGGACGACCACCGCCCACTGCCGTCCAACGCGCAGGATCAGGTGCGGTCGGGCGACGTGACGATCTCCCCGCTGGCCGATCGCGACATCCGCGGGCCGGCGACCGGCACGGTGTTCCACGTCACCAACGTCGGTGGCGCCAAGGGCGAGGTCACGGTCGGCATGGTGAGCCGGCGCGGGTCCGCGCCGACGGTCGTGGTCCCGATCGCTCCGCCCGGCTGCGGTGCTTCATCGCGCGTGGCGGTGCTGCGCCAGGCGGTCTCCTGCACGGGCAAGCTCGCCGGGACCTTCAGCGCCACGGCCGACCTCCGGCCTGAGCCGGGTGGGATCCCGGTCGACGTGACGATGTCGGGCAGCGTGGTGCTCAAGCCGATTCCGGCGCCGTTCCCGGCGTTCCCCGGCATCGTGGCGCCGACCTACTACGGCGTCGAAAGCGGCAGCTTCCACTACCACGCCGGCGGCACGCTGGTCGGTGGTTGCCAGTTGCTGGCCGACGGCCCCGTCGACCTGCTCTTCGACAGCACCAACCAGCAGGCCAACGTGCTGACGCTGACGGCCGGGCCGCCGGCCACGTTCACGATCGCCCTCGCGCCCCCGGCGACGGCGACCGTGCCCGGCACCATCGCGCAGTGCCCCAACCCCGACGACGACCACGCCATCACCTGGGGCGTCACCACCGGCGTGCCCTCACTGATCTGGTCGCCGACCGAGCAGCCGTTGGGCCCCAACGGCGAGGTCGCAGGGACCAACGCCGGCGTGACCACGGGCGGCGTGGCGCAGCAGACGTGGGTCTGGGACCTGCAACCGCAGTGAACGCGCTCAGCCGTCCAGCCGCGCAATGACCGACACCATCCGGTCCTCGACCTTCTTGGCGCAGTAGTTGCAGACCCTGTTCTCGATGAACGAGAACGCGACGCGCACGCCGCCGGTGGTCGTGCAGTAGCCCGACAGCGCGCTGACGCCGATGAGCGTGCCGGTCTTGGCCGCGCAGCGTCCGGCGGCGGCTGTCGCGCGCATGCGGGCGCGCAGCGTCCCGGACCGGCCTGCGACCGGGAGCGAGGCCTCCCAGGTCGGCGCTGCGTCCTGGCCGTCCATGCGCTCCAGCAACCGGACGATCTCGCGCGGCGTCGTGCGGTCGATCCGGGAGAGGCCGGAGCCGTCGACCATCTTGGGGTGGATGCCGAAGGTGGCCAGTTGCGCGCGCGCGACAGCGACGCCGGCAGCCGTCGTGCCGCCGGAGCCGAAGCGGGCGCCGAGCGCCTTGACCAGCATCTCGGCGTAGAAGTTCTCCGACGGGATGTTGGTCTGGGCGATCAGGCTGGCGATCGGCGGCGAGGCGAGCGTGGCCAGCGGCTCGCTATCAGCCGCCACGCCGCCGCCGGCCACCGCGCTGAGCTTGCCGGCGCGCGGCTTGCGCTCGTACCTGACCTCGCGGGCCTTGAGCAGCGCCGCGAGCTTGGTGGCGGCGCCCTTGGCCGGGCCGGTGGCGCCGGCGCGCCCGTGGCGCCACGACAGCGCGGTGAGCCAGCCGCCGAGGTCGCCATCGGGGCGATAGGCGGAGTCCGGGCCGCCGCGCAACGTGTCAAAGAGCGACTCGTCGCCGATCACGCCGCCGTCGATGCGCACCACGCCCTTGGCGACCAGCTGGTCGGCCAGCGCCTGCAGGCCGGCGTCACCCAGCGTCGGGTCGCCACCGCCGACGAGGTAGACATCGCCACGCAGGACGCCGTCGGCATCGATCTCGGCGCCGGGCGCGGTCTGCAGTGTGGTCGACAGCGTCCCTGCGCCACCGAAGCGCAGCAGCGTGGCCGCGGTGGTGAAGAGCTTCTCGTTGGAGGCCGGCGCCAGCGCGAGGCTGTCGCGGTGGCTGAAGAGGACGTTCCCGTTGGCGAGGTCGACGACGTAGGCCCCGGCGGCCGGACCGAGGCGGTGGTGGAGCGTGGTCAGCGTCGAGCGCAGGCCCGCGCGGTCGACGGCCCGGGCGGTGGGGGCGACGACCGTGAGCACGAGCGCCACGACGAGCGCGAGCAAGGGGAGACGGCGGCGCACGGCACGGGACGGTAGCGAGGCGCGCCGTCAGAGCGGTGCACATATCCGGCCGCCCGCCCGTGCCTGGCCGGTCGGATGGCTCGTGTCGTTTCAGGCACCGGTACGATTCCTTGATGGGCAAGGTCGTCAAGCTCGAGTCTGCCGCGGCGCCCAAGGGCGCGCCTCGGCGCCGGCGCCCGCGCCGGTCAAAGACCGCGCTCGTGCTCGGCGGCGGCGGCTTCACCGGCGGGGTCTACGAGATCGGTGCGCTTCGGGCGCTCGACCTGCTCTCGGTCAACCGCACGGTCAACCAGTTCGACGTCTACGTCGGCACGAGCGCCGGCTCCTTCGTCGCCGCGCTGGCCGCCAACGGCGTGACGCCCGAAGAGATGATGCGGGTCGTCAACCAGCAGGTGCCGACGCCGTTTCGCGACATCGACCTCGGGCAGCTGCTGCGGCCCAACCTGGTCGAGTACGCGCGCAAGGGCATGGCCTTGCCGTGGAAGGCCGTCTCGGTCCTGCGCGAGCTCGCGCCGCAGCTCGGTCAGGTGTCGGTCATGGACTTCGCGCTCGGCCTGGCCGAGGGGCTGCCGTCGGGCGTGTACTCCGGCTCTGGCCTGGAGTCCTACATGCGCACCGTGCTGTCAGACCCCGACCGCAGCGACGACTTCCGGCTGTTGGACCCCGAGCTCTACCTCGCGGCGACCGACCTGGATACCTGTGAGCGCATCGTCTTCGGCGCCAACGACTGGGACGACGTCCCGATCTCTACTGCGGTCCGCGCCTCGACGGCGCTGCCGATGGTCTACAAGCCGGTCAGGGTCCGTGATCGTGAGCTGATCGACGGTGGCATCGTCTCGACGACGAACGTCGACATCGCCGTCGAGGCCGGGGCCAAGTTCATCGTCGTGGTCAACCCGCTCGTGCCCTACGTCAACGACTTCACCGAGCGGGTGAGCGGCCTGTTCGGCTCCCGCCCGCGGCACGTGAGCGACATGGGCCTGCCGCAGATCGGCTATCAGGCGTTCAAGTTGATGGCTTACCAGCGGCTGCACGAGATGGCCAAGCAGTGGGAAGACCGCTACCCGGGCGTCGACATCGTGCTGATCGAGCCCGAGCCCAACGACGAGCTGATGTTCCAGACGTCGATCATGAACTTCACCAAGCGCGTCGACATCGCCCGCCATGGCTTCCAGTCGGTGACGCTCAAGCTCGCCGAGGATTACGAGCGGTTCCAGACCATCTGCGAGCGCCACGGGATCGAGATCTCCGCGACGCGCGTGCGCAAGGTCGTCAAGCACTTCGCCGACGAGCAGGAGAAGACTCGGGCGTGGCGCAAGATCCTGGAGCAGACGACCGGCAGCCTGCTCAGGCAGTCGGATTCCGGGACGTAGGTCGTCTCGACGACCGGCAGCCTGCTCAGGCAGTCGGACTCCGGGTCCTAGGCGCCTGCGCCGCAACTTCGCGACTGCTTCGGTTTTCTGAGGGCGAGATGCCACGGATCGTCGCTTTGCTGATCGCAGCCGCGCTGCTCGTTTTCGCCGCCACCGCGCTGGCTGCCGACCCACCGCTGGCCGACACCGGCGCGGCCAAGGACGTGGGGCAGACCCAGGCGACGCTGACCGCGAAGGTCACGCCGCGCGGCGCGGCCACCAGCGTGCGCTTCGACCTCGGGACGAGCACGTCCTACGGGCTGCAGTCCTCGAGCAAGGACGTGGGGGCGGGGACCGATCCGGTCACCGTGGAGATCCCGGTTCAGGGCCTGACGGCCAACACGACCTACCACTTCCGCGTCGTAGCGACGAGCGATGGTGGGACGGTGCAGGGCGCCGATGCGACGATGAAGACCGCCGCGGTGCCGGTCGCGCCCACGCGACCTGCCGCGACCACCGGCGGCGTGCGGGACGTGACGGTCTCGGCGGCGACGCTGACGGCGTCGGTCGGCCCGCACGGCGCGAGCACGTCCTCCAAGTTCGATTACGGGCTGACGACCTCCTACGGCACGTCGACGCAGACCGCGTCGGCCGGTGCCGGCACGGGCACCAGCTCGGTCAGCGCGCGCATCAGCGGCCTCACCGCAGGCAAGCGCTATCACTACCGGATCGTGGCGACCAACTCATTGGGCACGACCCGCGGTGCGGACCGCTCGTTCGTGGTGGCGTCCACGCCGACGGCTGCGACGCTGACGGCCGGCAAGGATCCGGTCACCTACGGCGGCGCCGTGACGCTCACCGGCAAGCTCGCTGGCTCCAAGGTCTCGGGGGTTCGCGTGCGGCTGCAGACCACGGCGTTCCCCTTCAACACGCCGTTTGCCGACACCGGCAACGCGCTGAAGAGCTCGAGCTCGGGGGCCTACACCTTCACCTTGCCGGCGGTGACGCGCACGGTGCGTGCGCTGGTGATCGCCGATGGCCTGCCGACGATCATCAGCAAGATGGTCGTGGTCCGCAGCGCGGTCCGTGCGGGGATCACGTCGCTGACGCGCCGGGCCGACGGCCGCGTCGTGGTGCGCGGTCGCGTGATTCCGGCGACCTCGCGCGGGATCGCGGCGCTACAGCGCCAGAGCACGACGGGCAAGTGGCTGCCGCTGCGCCGGGCGCACATCGGGGCCGACGGGCGCTACTCAGTGACGCTGCGTGCGCGCAAGCGGGCGATGGTGGTTCGGACGGTGGGGCTGCCGCATGACGGTGGCGCGCATGTGAGCGGGACGTCGCGCAGCGTGAAGGTGGGGGCGCGGCGGCGGTAGGGCCGGGCCGGGGCGGGCCGGGCGCCGGGGGCGCTCAGTGCGGGCGTTGGCCGGTGGTGCGCGGCGTGGTCTGTCGGCACCGAGGAGAGCGAGCGGGGAGTGTGGCTCGCTGCGTCGGCTGGTCGTCCGCCTCCGCCAGGGGACGGTGGGCCTGTTTGCGGACGGCATACGTCCGTGTCCGGGCCCACGTCCGCCGGCCGCTGCGCTTCGCGGTGGGGTGGGCCTCCTTGCGGACATCATGCGTCCGCAGACAGGCCCACCCCGGCTCGTGGGGGACTCGACGACATCGAACCCGCGCATATCGCGGGTTCGGTGTCGTTCGCGAGGAACCAGCGGTTCGGCTCCGAATCGCCCGGTCGCGCTGCCGCGAGCGCCAGCCACACCAGCCGCGGTTGCGCAGCCCCAGCGCTTCTCGCCCTCGGTGCCGACAGACCACGCTGCGCACCATCGGCCAACGCCTGCGCTGAGCGCCCTCGACGCGTGCGCCACCCGGCCATCTACAGCGGCAGCTTCCCCCGCCCCCGGCGCCCACCCTCGGCGCTGCGATTAACGGCCTTCTGCGACGTCTGAAACGGCTTGGCGAACCACTTGCCAAGCTTGCCCGGCGCCTTGGACCCGCCGCGCGCGCCCATGCCGAACGCCCGGCTCGCACCCCGCTGCGGATGGCGCGACAGCCGTGGCGCGAGGAACGCGAGGATGGCCAGGACGATGCAGAGGGCGAGGACGCCGGCGATGAGCATGTCCGGGGGCTACCCGGAGATGGCGTCCAGCGAGCGCAGAAAGCGGTCGACGTCCTCGGGCCGGTGCGGCACGGTCAGCCGCACGCGGTCTGGGGCGCCGACGCCGTTGCCCGTCTGCACGACGATGCCGGAGTGGCTCAGCCGCGTCGCGAGGTCCGAGGCCCCGTGCGGTCCCGGCGCGGGCAGCCAGAGGACGTTGGCCTGTGAGGCGCCGACGTCGAGCCCGCGCTCGCGCAGCTCGGCGGTGAGCCGCTCGCGGTGTGCGGCGATCGTCGCGCGGCGGCGCTCGATGACGCCGCCGACCGTGCGAATCGCCTCCAGCGCGCCGGCCTGGGCCAGCTCGTTGACGCCGAGCTCGGGCGCCAGCTGCTCCAGCAGCGGCTCCGCGCCCGGGCCGCCCAGCGCGTAGCCGCAGCGCAGCCCGGCCAGCCCCCACGCCTTGGAGAACGTCCGGAAGATCAGCAGGCGCGGGAAGCGCTCCAAGAGGGCGAGCGTCGCGTCCAGCGGCTCGGCGTCGGCGAAGTCGCGCAGCGCCTCGTCGAGCAGGACGACCGTGCGCTCGGGCAGCGCCTCGAGCAGGCGCGCAAGCTCGTCGACCCCGAGCAGCTCGCCGGTTGGATCGTTCGGGTTGCAGAGCGCGACCAGCCGCGTGCGCTCGTTGACCGCCTCGAGGATGCCGTCGACCGAGAAGCTCGTGATCGGCACCGCGACCCCGCGCGCGTGGCGCGCGACGACCGGATAGAGCGCGTAGGACGGCCACGGCGTGATCAGCTCGTCGTCGGGCTCCAGCAGCGCGGCGGCGGCCTCGGAGATCAGCTGCGCGACGCCATCGCCGACGACCAGCCGGCCTTCGGCCACCCCGTGGCGATGGGCCAGCTCGGAGCGCAGCTCGGCGCTCGAGCGATCTAGGTAGCGGTGCAGCCCGCGCCGCGCGGCGAAGGTGATGGCGTTGACGATCGCGGGGTGCGGGTAATCGGGCCACGTCGTGCGCGACAGGTCCAGCGGCTCCACACGCGACAGCGCCTTGGCGCGGCGCTCGGCGGCCTGGTCGCGCAAATCGGCGTTGACCTCCTCCTCCGAGAGCCCCTCGAACTGCTTGTAGTAGCCGAGAAGTCCTCTACGCTCGCCCGCCATCTACCCGCCCTGACCCGAGAAGCTCGAGGAGCCGGGGCCGTTGATGATCAAGAACCAGAACAGGAAGATCGACGCGCAGACGATCGCGGTGATCGCGAAGACGCGCCCCATGACGCCCGAACGCTGGTCGATGCCTGCGGCACGGCGCACGAGGATCCACGCGCGGTCGACGCGCTTGAGCAGCATCAGGCCGCCCAGGAGCACCGCGATCATCACGGCGAAGGCGACGAGGATCGCGAAGCCGACGTTGCCGGTCCAGTACTGGACACGTCCGGCGATCCACAGCGCGCCGGCGGGGATCGGGCCCCAGAACAGCAACGTGATGACGATCTCGGCCGTGAGCAGCAGGTGCGCGAGCGCCCGGTCGATGCGTTGACGTGCCAGCGTTCCCCGCTCGGGCAGCGCGCGGTACTTCGTCGGCGCCGTTCCTGGACGGCGGCCGAGGAACAGCCCGCCGTTGTCGGTGGGATCCGTGCGCACAGCTACAGAGTACGACCTCGTTCCGCGCCGTTGGCCAGATGCCCCGCTTCAGGGTTCGATTCAGGGTCCGGCGTCAGTTGTACAGCTCGTCGAACAAGCCGACGTATTTCTCGTTGACCACGTTGCGCTTGACCTTCAACGTCGGCGTCAGCTCGCCGGTCTCCTGCGAGAGGTCGTGGTCGAGGATCGCGAACTTCTTGACCTGCTCGACCGGCGCGTACTTCGCGTTGGCGGCGTCCAGCTCGGCCTGGATCAGCGCGCGCACCTGCGCGTCGTTGGCGAGCGCCGGGATCGACCGATCCTCGATGTCGTGGGCCTCGGCCCACGGCACGATCTCCTCCTCGTCGAGCGTGATCAGCATCACCGGGTAGGGCCGGCGGTCGCCATGCATGACGGCTTGGGAGACCCAGCGGGTCTGCTTGAGGTCGTTCTCCAGGTTGGCCGGCGTGAGGTTCTTGCCGCCCGCCGTGATGATGATGTCCTTCTTGCGGCCGGTGATCGAGATGAAGCCGTCGGCGTCGATCGAGCCGAGGTCGCCGGTGTGCAGCCAGCCGTCGTCCACCGCGCCGAACGACGCGTCGTCGTTGCGGTAGTAGCCACCGAAGATGTTCGCGCCGCGGATCAGCAACTCGCCGTCCTCGGCGATCTTGACCTCGACGCCGGGCAGCGGTTTGCCGACCGTGCCGAACCGGTGGTCCTCGGGCCGTGAGCTCGTGGCGACGGTCGACGTCTCGGTCATCCCGTAGCCCTCCATCACGGGGATGCCACAGCCCCAGAAGAACTCGAGGATCTCCTGGGCGATCGGCGCCGCACCGGTGACCGCCTCGCGGATCCGGCCGCCGAAGAGGCCCCGGACGAACTCGGCCTTCGGCGCCACCTCGGCGAACTGCTCGCGCAGCGCGTCGGGCACCGCGGCCCCGCGGACCTCGAGGTCCTGGATCTGGCCGCCGACCGTCCGGACGGTCTCCAGCTCCTCGGCGCTCAGCTGCTGCTGGGCCAAGGTGTACAACTTCTCGAAGATGCGCGGGACCGACGGCAGGTAGGTCGGCTTGACCTCCATCAGCTCGCCGATGATCGCCTTGGCGTCACCGCCGTAGTAGGCGATCGCCGTGCCGCGGTCGACCGCGCCGAGCTGGACGAGCAGCGCGAAGGCGTGGGCCAGCGGGAGGAAGAGGTAGACGAGGTCGTCGCCGCCCTCAAAGAGGCCGCGGGCGGCGACCATGTCGAGGACCGAGCGGTAGTTGCCGTGGGTCAGGACGCAGCCCTTGGGCGGCCCCGTGGTGCCCGAGGTGTAGATGAAGGTGAACGGATCGTCGGGGCCGACGGCGGCGGTGCGGTCGGCGAGCAGGTGCGCGTCGCGACGGTTGCCGCGGGCGCGCAGGTCGTCGAGCGAGATCGCATCGGCGACATCTCCGGACGGGTCGACCACGATGATCTTGCGCAGCGCGGGCAGCTGCTCGCGCACGGCGACGATCTTGGCCACCTGCTCGGCGTCCTCGCAGACGACGAAGACCGACTCCGAGTTGCCGGCGACCCACTCGCACTCGCCGGCCGAGTTGGTGGGGTAGATCGGGACGACGACTCCACCGGCGGAGGAGATCGCAAAGTCCGCGTAGGCCCACTCCGGGCGGGTGTTGCAGAGGATGGCGACGCGCTCGCCGGGCTGGAGGCCCAGCGCGATCAGCCCCAGGCCGATCTCGGTGACGATCTCGCCGACCTGCGCGAACGTGACGTCTCGCCATTGACCGTCGACCTTGTGCTTGATCGCGACCTGGTCGGCGAACTGCTCGGCTGCTCGGGCGCAGAGGTCGGCGATCGTCGTCGACCCGGTCCCGCGAGCGGGCGTGGTGCCAGCCTCCATGATGATGCTCCTCCTGCTGCGTTGACACCGTGTCAGCAGAGGAGTCTAAGGTCCGCGCGCCTTGCGCGCGAGCGGCATTGTGGACCCCGCGCTAGGCGGTGGCCTCGGCCCTCGTGCCGTGGACTCCGGAAAGGTCCTCAAGCGATGCGAGGAACAGGGTCTTGTCGATGCGGCCCTGGAAGATCGGAACGCCCATTTCCATGCACTTGGCGATGACGTCACGCCGTTCGAGACCGGTCTCGCGAGCCAGTTCAGTCGGCGTCAGGTGAATAGCCATCGGCATGCCTCCTATGTAGGGAGTTGGTGACGGAGGGAACGTAGCGCGCTCCACGGACGGCCTCAAGCCTGTTGGCCGAACGCACAATTTCCGGTCCGTAAGGCGACGGGAGGCGCACATGCAAGAGTCCTGATGATGACGCCCACCGAGCGCCTCGGCCTCGATCTGCTGGTCAGCGTCGATCGCGACGGCGATCGCTCGCTGCGCGTTCAGCTCGAGGATCAGCTGCGCGACGGCATCCGTCGCGGCGCGCTGCACGCCGGCACGCCGTTGCCCTCGACGCGTGCGCTGGCCGGCGAGCTCGGCGTCTCGCGCGGGGTGGTGGTGGAGGCTTACGCGCAACTGGTCGCCGAGGGCTTCCTCGTGGCGCGGCCGGGCGCGGTGACGCGGGTGGCCAGCGTCGCTCGCCACGAGCCCGCCGAGCCGCCCGAGGAGCGGATCGCGCCGCCGGTGCGCTTTGACTTCCGGACCGAGGCCGCCGACCTCTCGGCGTTCCCGCGGCGCGCGTGGCTGGCCGCGCTGCGCGAGACGCTGCGCGACGTCCCCGATGTCGGCCTCGGCTACGGCGACCGGTCGGGTGCCCCGGCATTACGGGTGACGCTTGCGGCCTACCTCGGCCGCGCGCGGGGCGTGGCGGCGGAGCCGGGCAACGTCGTCGTGTGCACGGGCATCACGCAGGCGATCACGCTGCTGGCGCGCGCCCTGCATCGCGCGGGGGTCGCCCGCGTGGCGGTCGAGGATCCCGGCTTCCCGTTGCATCGCATGGTCTTCGCGCGCGAGGGGCTGCGCGTGGTCCCGATCCCGGTCGATGCCGGCGGGCTGGTGGTCGAAGCGCTCGACCACGCCGACGTCGGCGCGGTGCTGCTGACGCCGTCTCACCAGTTCCCGCTCGGGATGGCGCTGGCGCCGGAGCGCCGCGCGGCGCTGGTGGACTGGGCCGCGGCGCGTGAGGCGTGGATCTTCGAGGACGACTACGACGGTGAGTACCGCTTTGACCGCGACCCGGTCGGTGCGCTGCAGGCGCTCGCGCCCGCGCGGGTCACCTACCTCGGCTCGGCGTCCAAGACGCTGGCGCCGGCGCTGCGGGTGGGCTGGATGGTCGTGGCGCCCGATCTCCTGGAGGCCGTCGGCGAGGCGAAGGTGCTCGCCGACTCCGGGAGCCCGCAGGTCGACCAACTCGCGCTCGCGCGCTTCATCGAACACGGCGAGCTGGATCGCCACCTGCGCCGCATGCGCGGCAGCTTCCGCCGCCGTCGCGACCTGATGATCGCCACGCTCGCCGATGAGCTGCCCGAGCTGAAGGTCGAGGGCATCCCTGCCGGGCTGCACGTCTGTGGCCGCCTGCCGGCCGAGGTCGCGTTGGGGCCGCTGATGGCGGCGGCGTGGGAGCACGGCGTCGGGCTCTACGGCTTCCAACACGGCGACGTCGCCCGCGTCCTGCTCGGCTACGCCAACCTGCCCGAGCCGTCGGTCGAGCCGGCCGTGCGCGCGCTGGGCGAGCTCGTGCGCACCGCCGGTTAGATCGGGTTGGGGATGTCGATGAATGTGTGCCGGATGCCGAACTCGCGCTCCAGCAGCTCGCCCAGGCGGCGCACGCCGAAGGTCTCGGTCGCGTGGTGGCCGGCGGCGAGGAAGTGGAGCTGCGCGTCGGTGGCGATGCTGAACGCGCGCTCGGCGGGCTCGCCGGTGACGAAGGCATCGAGGCCGAGGGCGACAGCGTCGAGCATGCTGTCGCTCGCCGCGCCGGTGACGATGCCCAGCGTGCGGATCCGCTCCGGACCGGCCGGGACGACCAACGGCTCACGGTCCCCGACCGCTGTGCGCAATCGCGCGATCAGCTCGTCGATCGTCAGGCCGTCGCCGTCGAAGCGCACCTGGATGCCGATCTCGGCAAACGGCTGCGGGTCGAGGCCGCCGAGCGCCGCGGCCAGCAGCGCGTTGTTGCCGTGCTCGGGGTGGGCGTCCAGCGGCAGGTGGTAGGCGGCGAGCGCGATGTCGTGGGCGAAGAGCGGCTGCAGGCGGCGGTGCAGGATCGGCGTGATCTGCTGCGGATCGCCACGCCAGAAGAGGCCGTGATGGACCAGGACGAGGTCGGCGCCGGCGGCTACCGCGCCGTCCAGGAGTAGTCCATTCGCTGAGACGCCCGTCACGATGGTCTGAACTTCCTGGCGGCCGGGTACTTGGAGGCCGTTGGGGCCATAGTCGCGAAACGCGTCGACCGCGAGCAGCTGATCGAGGTAGGCGATGATTTGTGTGATTTGTGGCATACCGGTAAGGGAAACGCTACATTCCCGTGTGGCGGCTGTGGGAGCCGTGTACAAGGGGAGAGACAGGGAACGGGATCTTGGCAACGCTCGCCGCACCGGGCATCTCCGCTACAGCGCGGAGTCGCACCGACGTCACCGACCACGATCTGGTGCAGGCCGTCCGGGCTGGGGACGACCACGCCTTCGAGCGGTTGTACCACCGCTATGACCGGCGCATCAGCGCCTACATCTTCGGCATGGTCCAAGATCACGGCCGCGCGGAGGACCTCACGCAGGAGGTCTTCGTCTCGGCGCTGCGGCGCATGCGCCAGACCGATCGGCCGATCGCCTTCAAGCCGTGGATCTACGAGATCGCCAAGAACGCGTGCATCGATGCGTTCCGGCGCACTCGGCGCACCGAGGAGGTCAGCATCGACGCCGAGGAAGGTCTCGCGCCGGCCGACCACGGCAAGCTCGCTTCGATCAGCCCGTCGCCGGAGACGGCGGTCGAGGGCAAGCAGCAGCTCGACGATCTCTGCGGCGCCTTCGACGGTCTGTCAGACGCCCATCACCAGATCCTGGTGATGCGTGAGCTCGAGGGCCTCTCCTATCGCGAGATCGGCGAGCGGCTCGGCATGAGCCGGCCCTCAGTGGAGTCGACGCTGTTTCGTGCCCGCCGCCGCCTGACCGAGGAGTACCAGGACCTGCGTACCGGTGCGCGGTGTCTGCGGATCCAGGAGATCATCGAGCGCGCGACGCTGTCGGCGGCCGCGCTGGGCACGCGCGATCAGCGGCGTGTGGGCAGCCACATCTCGCATTGCCAGCCGTGCCGCAAGCACGCGGTGATGGCGGGGATGGATGCGGCGGCGCTCGGTCGGCGCACCGTGCGCGGGAAGATCGCCGCGTTCCTGCCGCTGCCCGCGATCCTGCGCAAGCGGTGGTTCGGCGGCGACGGCGGCAGCGACGTCGCCGCTGCGCATGCGGCCCACCACGGGCCGGCGCTGGCGCAGATGTCGATGGCTGCGGCCCAGTACGGCGAGCCGACGATGGCGGGCTGGATGAAGGTGACCGCCGTTGCGACCGCGGTGGCGATCGCCGGTGTCGGCGCAGGTGCGGTCGATCACGCGGCCCGTGGTGGCAAGCACCATGACGCGCCGATCGTGCACGCGGCGCCCGCCAGCGTGGCGAAGGCCCCGACCGCGAGCGGCTCGACGACGACCAGCGGGGCGCGGCACACGATCGCGACCTCGACCGGCGCGACGCGCTCGGGTCATGGGTCGAGCGGGAAGGGTCGGGGGAAGACGGGAGGCACCGCCGGCGGTTCGGGCTTCAGTGGTGGTAGCGGTGCTGCCGGCGGGACGGGTGGCGGCGCGGCGGCGCCCTCAACCTCCGGTAGTGGCGCCGGCAAGAGCGAGAGCGCGTCTTCGGCTTCCGCGGGCGGCGGTGCCACGACGTCGGCCGCGAGCAAGCCGGCCGGCGGCGGCGCGGCAAGCGGGGCGGTCCAGCAGGCCGCGGGCGCGGTCAGCGGCGCGGCGAACACCGCAACCGACACGGCGACGGGCGCGACCGGCGGTGGCTCCACGGCGCCGCTCGTCGACCCCAACCTCGGCGCGCTGACCCAGCCGTCGGGCAACCCGCCGCCCCAGACCGCCGGCCAGGTCGTCTCGGGAACCACCGACGTCGTCGGCAACACCGTCGGCGGCCAGGCGGGCGACGCGGTCAAGCAGACAGGAGCCGCGGTGGGCAGTACCGTTGACAACGTGACCCAGGGAGTTACCGGCGCGGTCGGCGGCCTGCTCGGAGGCAAGTGACGGGCGGGCAGGCGTTGAGCCAGCCCACCGACGCCGACCTCCTCGGCTCGCTCACCGACACCGGCCTCTACTCGATCGGCGCGTTCTTCGCCGACCGTCATCCTGAGTTGTGCGATGACGTGATCGCCGAGGCCCAGGCGATAGAAGACGAGGGCCTTGCCCGGTGGGCGCAGCGCGAGGCGACGACCCTCGATGCCGCCTTCCAGACCTTGGTCACCGGTCTGGCGGTCCGCTACTACAAGGCCGTCGCAGGGACGTCTGAGTAGACTGGCCCGGTACGGGATGTGGCGCAGCCTGGTAGCGCGCTCCGTTCGGGTCGGAGAGGCCCCGAGTTCGAATCTCGGCATCCCGATACACGCAGCATGAAGGGCCGCATCCTCGATGTGGCCCTTCTTCGTTAACCGACGGTTGCCCGGACCGCGCCGTTGCTCGCGGCGATCGCGCAGGCCTTGCCCTCGGAGAAGCCACCGGCGCCGATGTCCAGGGCGGCGCTCGTGCGCGCTCGCCCGTTCTCCCAGGCGATGAGGTGCGTGAGCTCCAGGACGCCGCGGTCGCCGTAGCGGTCGCGCAGCGCCGCGACCAACTGATCGTCGACCTCGGGTGGCGTGACCGACATCGCCCGCGCGTAGGTGATGACCAACAGCTCGTCGGCGTCAAAGAGCCCCGAGGCCTCGGCGTCGTGGAGTGCGAGCAGCTGGGCGTCGCTGCACCCGGTGCGGCGCGCGTACTCCGAGCCGATGTCCATGCAGAACTCGCACTCGACGACCGTCGCGGCCTTCAGGACGGCGAGCTCGCGCAGGCGCTCGGGCACGCGCTTGGGCTTCTCGACCGCCCGGTTGAAGCCGACGAACCAGTACATCAGCCGTGGGTTCTGGGCGTAGATGCCGGTCGACTCGACGATCTCTGCGCCGTACTGGCGCCGGGCAAAGAAGGTGGCGATCCGGGCCTGCAGACCGGTGGCGGGGGCGACGCGCGGGCTCATGAACGTCAACGTACTGCGACAGCGCGGCACCGCACAGGACCAGTTGCGCGCGGCGGCGCCGGACCGCTGTCGCCGTCACTTCATCAGCGGCGGACCCAACGGGTAGGCCTTGCCACCGGTCGCCGCCGACGCGGCGCCGAGGAACGCGTAGACGCCAAGTGCTGCGAAGCCGAACGAGACCACGCCAGCTGCCTTGGTGAGCGTCGTGTCGGTGTTGAGCGTGCCGAAGATCAACAGCACCAAGGCGATCACCACCAGCCCGACGATCGCCGTGAAGACGACCGGCAGCCGCAGGGTGGCGAGCGTCAGCGCGCCCATCACGATCGCCCAGGAGATCTGGAACGACGCGATCGTATGGGTGACGTCTGCGGGCGGGATCGCGAACCAGTTGTGGTTCAGACCAATGACGAGCACCGAGTAGCTCAGCCAGAATCCGGCAAACAGCCCGAAGATGCACGCCACCAGCGTCTGCCCCAGCGCTGCGGCCCACACGGCGCTGATCAACAGCCCGATGCCCGTCGCGGCGAGGATGATCGGGATGGCGCTGCCCGCGGCGGCCGGCGACACGTAGCCGACGAGCCCCATCGCCAGCGCGATGGAGCCCACGACGAAGATCGGCAGGCCGAGGACGGCGGGGTCGCCGGTCGCCGCGACGGCCGCCGGTGCGGCGGGCTCCGCGACCGCGGGGCTCGGGGTGGACGGCGACTGCTGGGCGACAGCGGACATGGCGACGTGGCTCCTCACACACGAAGAAGGGACGGGTCGACACGCGAGACCATGCCGCCTGGCAGGGACCTGCCGATCAAGGCGGTTGGCCCTCGACCTCGGTGGGCACCGACGCTAGTGTGGTTTGACACCACGTGCCAAGAAGTCCGCCGTCTTCCCGCAATGCTGGAGCGGCGGCACACGTCAGGGGAGAACGGCTTGTCCCACCGCCGGCACTTCGTAGCAAGGAGGGGTTCCGGGTGTCCCGGAGTCCCTGGGTAGCGGTCGACGCGACCACGATCCCGGCCAAGCGCGCCCGGGAGCTGCGCGACGCCTGGGAGGACTTCGTCGGTGGCCGGCCGGCGCAGGAGAGCGAGGACGCCGGGACGCCCCCGCTGCGCGGCCCGATCGCCGACTCGTGGCTGCGCTCGCGCGACGCCGGCGTCGACCCCACCGGCCGCCAGGCCGCGCCGTCGGTGCTCGAGCTGCAGGGCGCCCGTGCGCGGTGGGACGCCCATCCGCTCGCGGCCGCTGCGCCGCTGATCGCCCAGTGCATGGCCGAGGCGTCGGTCGAGGCCGACCAGCTGCTGGTCATCAGCGACGCCGACGGGATGCTGCTGCGCATCCACGGCGACGCGCAGTTGCGCAGCCGCGCGGCCGACGACATGAACTTCGTCGAGGGTGCGCTGTGGAGCGAGTCCGGCGCCGGAACCAACGCGGTCGGCACGGCGCTGGCCGCCGAGCATGCCGTCCAGGTCTTCGCCGCCGAGCACTTCACCGAGCCCGTGCAGCGCTGGACCTGCGCGGCGGCGCCGATCACCGATCCCGACACCGGCCGCCTGCTGGGCGTCATCGACCTGACGGGTGACATCAGCTCGGTGCATCCGCACAGCCTCTCGGTGGTCGTCGCCACAGCGCGCGCCGTCGAGGAGCTGCTGCGCCGCGGATTGCAGGAGCGCGACGATCGGCTGCGTGCCCGCTACGGCAACCGCCTCGGTCCCGAGGCCCAGGGCGCCGCGCTGATCACCGGCAGCGGCCGCGTCCTGCTCGATCCCAAGCAGCACTGGTCGCTGACCGACGTCGCCGCGATCCCGGTCGGCGGCGGCCGTTTGTACCTGCCGTCCGGCATCGAGGCGATCGCCGAGCCGGTCGAGGACGATGACCTCTACGTCGTGCGGCCCAGCCGCGCGCGCTTCGCCAGCCCGGCGCCGCCGCGCCTGGAGCTGCATGTCCTCGGCGACGTGCCGCCGCGGATCAGCCTGGACGGCGCGCCGCTGCACCTGCGCCCGCGCCACATCGAGCTGCTCATGCTCCTGCTGTTGCACGGCGGGCGGGCCAGCGCGGACGTGCTCTGTGCCGATCTCTACGGTGATGAAGGCCATCCCGCGAGCATTCGTGTCGAGATGTCGCGCCTGCGGCGCCTGTTGCACGGCGCGATCGAGCCCGAGGCATATCACTTGACGTGCGAGATCGACAGCGACGTGCGTCAGGTCCGCGCGCTGCTGGGTCGCAACGCGATCGCCGATGCGGCCGCGGCCTACGGCGGCCCGCTGCTGCCGGACTCCAACGCACCGGGAATCGAGCGGGCCCGCGACGAGCTTGACGCGTGGCTGCGCCAGGCGGTCATCACCTCCGACGACGCCGACGCGCTCTGGTCCTGGGTCCGCTCGCCCTCGGGTGAGCACGACCTCATCGCCTGGCGCCGGCTGCTCGCCGCGCTGGACTACACCGATCCGCGCCGCAGCCTTGCGGCCGCGCGGACCGCTGCGCTGCGCCGCTCCTTCGGCGATGGCGCTGTAGCGGACCTGTAACGCCCTCGGTGGTGCACTTGACGGTGCCGCTGTGCAACCTGCGAGCGGTGGGTCAGCACCGGACCCAGTCCGGGCGGTCTCCTCAGGAAGGAGCCGAGCATCACCGAGCACCTCCCCGTCGGTCGCGCTGCGAGCGCGGCACCGCGCAGCCGCGGTGTCAGCACCGCGCGTACCGTCCTGCATCTGCTGTCGCTGCTGGCCCACGCGCCGGCTGGCATGCGGGCCGACGAGGTCGCCGCGGCGCTCGGCAAGAGCGCCTCCACGGCCTACAACCTGCTCGACACGCTCTGTCAGGAGGGCTTTGCCGTCCACGCCGACAGCGGTGCCTACCACCTCGTCGGCGAGGCGACGGGCTTCGTGCCGGCAGCTCGTGGCCGCGATCTGCCGGGTGGCTTGGGCGGCATCCTCGACGAGCTCTTCGCTCGCACCCATAAGCGGGTCTATCTCGCCGCGGCGCACTCGGGCCAGGTGGTCATTCCCCTTGCCCGCGGCCGCCAGGGCATGCCGCGGATCCCCGGCCTTGGCGCGCGGATCGGCGAGAACGCCCACGCGCTGGCGCTCGGCAAGGTCGCGCTCTCGCTGCTGGACGAGAGCCTGCTGGAGCGCTACTTCGCTCGCGGCCTGCGGCGCTTCACGCCCGCCACGATCACCGATCCACAGCTGCTGCGCCAGCAGCTCGCGGAGATCCGCGCGGGTGCGATCGCCTTTGACTGTGAAGAGTTCGGCGCGGACTTCTGCTGTTTGGCGGCGCCAGTGCGGACGGCCGGCGGCCAGACGGTCGCCGCGCTGGGCATCTCGATGTCTGCGCGCTGCTTCGAGCTGGAGCGCGAGAGCCTCTCGGCGACCCTGCGCGACGTCGCCCAGCAGGCCGCGGAGGTCCTCGGAGGCCCCGCCGTTCCAGCGATCTCGGAAGACCCCGTCGTTCTTGAGCGCCCGGCGCCTCCGACCCTAGTGTCGGAGTCCACTGCAGTGTCCACGACCTCGTCGTAAGGAGAGGACCTCTCACCATGAGTAGGGCAAGCATCACGAAGGCCCACAACAAGATCCAGGAGCTGTCGTGGGACCCGACGTTCGTGGAGCCGGTCGACAAGTACCCGACCGACTACACGTTCGAGAAGGCCCCCAAGAAAGACCCGCTCAAGCAGGTCCTGCGCTCCTACTTCCCGATGGAGGAGGAGAAGGACAACCGCGTCTTCGGCGCGATGGACGGTGCCATCCGCGGCAACATGTTCCGCCAGGTCCAGGAGCGCTGGATGGAATGGCAGAAGCTGTTCTTGTCCATCATCCCGTTCCCGGAGATCTCCGCCGCTCGCGCGATGCCGCTCGCGATCAACGCGGTGCCCAACCCCGAGGTCCACAACGGCCTCGCCATCCAGATGATCGACGAGGTGCGCCACTCGACGATCCAGATGAACCTCAAGCGGCTGTACATGAACCACTACATCGATCCCGCCGGGTTCGACATCTCCGAGAAGGCGTTCTCCAACTGCTACGCCGGCACGATCGGCCGTCAGTTTGGCGAAGGGTTCATCACCGGTGACGCGATCACCGCGGCCAACGTCTACCTGACGATCGTGGCCGAGACGGCGTTCACGAACGTCCTGTTCGTGGCGATGCCCGGCGAGGCGGCGGCCAACGGCGACTACCTGCTGCCGACGGTCTTTCACTCGGTGCAGTCCGACGAGTCGCGCCACATCTCCAACGGCTACTCCATCATCTTGATGGCGCTTGCCGACGAGCGCAATCGGCAGCTGCTGGAGCGCGACCTGCGCTACGCCTGGTGGAACAACCACGCCGTCGTCGACGCGGCGATCGGCACGTTCATCGAGTACGGCACCAAGGACCGTCGCAAGGACCGCGACAGCTATGCCGAGTCATGGCGCCGCTGGATCTATGACGACTACTACCGCAGTTACCTCGTCCCGCTGGAGAAGTACGGCCTGACGATCCCGCATGACCTCGTCGAAGAGGCATGGGACCGGATCTGGAACAAGGGCTACGTCCACGAGGTCGCCCAGTTCTTCGCCACCGGCTGGTTTGCCAACTACTGGCGGATCGATGCGATGGACGACGACGACTTCGAGTGGTTCGAGTTCAAGTACCCGGGCTGGTATGACAAGTACGGCAAGTGGTGGGAGCGCTACGCCGACTTGTCCAAGAAGAACGGGCACAAGCCGATCGCGTTCGAGCCGGAGCTGTCGGGCTATGAGTATCCGCACCGCTGCTGGTCGTGCATGGTGCCGTGCCTGATCCGCGAGGACATGGTGGTCGACGAGGTCGACGGTCAGGTCCGGACCTACTGCTCGGAGACCTGCCACTGGACCGACGCGGTGGCCTTCCGGCCCGAGTACGAGGGCCGGGCGACGCCGTCGATGGGCAAGCTGTCAGGCAAGCGCGAGTGGGAGACGCTCTACCACGGCATGGACGTCGCCGAGATCATGCAGGACCTCGGGTACGTCCGCGACGACTGCAAGACGCTCGTCCCGCAGCCGCATCTGGACCTCGACCCCAAGAAGATGTGGACGCTGGACGAGGTACGTGGGGTCACGTTGAACAGCCCGAACGTGCTGCTCAACCAGATGTCACCGGAGGAGCGCGACGCCCACGTCGCCAAGTACAAGGCCGGCGGCCCGGCCGGTCGCCCGGCGGCCGCCTGAGCGACGGAACAGGCCGCGCACACCCATGGGTGACAAGCACATCGCACGCCTCGAGCCGGTCGGCATCGAGATGGAGGTTGACGAGGACGAGACGATCCTCGACGCCGCCTTCCGCCAGGGCATCATGTTGATGCACGGGTGCAAGGAGGGTCAGTGCGCGGCCTGCAAGTCGTTCCTGCTGGATGGTGAGGTCGATCTCGACCGCTACTCGACGTTCGCACTCCCCGACTTCGAGGAGTCCGAGGGCTACACGCTGCTCTGCCGCGCCCATGCGCTGAGCGACGTCGAGATCGAGCTCATCAACTACGACGAGGAGATCATCCGCAGCGGGGTGCCGATCGTCACCGCCACCGCCGAGGTCGAGGCGGTGGAAGCGCTGACACATGACATCCGGCGGCTGGTGCTGAGATTGCCGGACCCGCTCGTGTTCAGCGCCGGGCAGTACATGGACATCTCGATTCCGGGGGTCGAAGGCGAGCACCGCTCGTTCTCCATGGCCAACACGCCGGGGCAGCCGGATCGCCTCGAGTTCATGATCAAGCTCTACGAGGGCGGCCACTTCTCCGGGCTGCTGGCCGAGAGCGCCAACAGCAACGGCATCAAGGTCGGTGATGCGCTGAGGTGCAAGGGGCCCTACGGGGTCTTCACCTTGCGCGACTCCTCGCCGCGGCGGTTGGTCTTCATCGCCGGCGGTGCGGGCATGGCACCGATCATGTCGCTGCTGCGCTCGATGGAGGAGAAGAGCTCGACGCGCCCGGCGACCTTCTACTACGGCGCGCGCACCGCCGATGACCTCTTCGTGCTGGACGAGCTCGAGCGGCTGGCCGGCGCGCTGCCGGATCTGACGTTCGTCCCGGCGCTTTCGGAGAGCACCGACGGGTGGGACGGCGAAGCGGGGTTGATCACCGACGTCGTCGACCGCCTGGAGGACGACCTCACCGAGGTCGACGCCTACCTCTGCGGGCCCCCGCCGATGGTCGACGCCGCCATCGCCCTGCTCGAGCGCCGCGGCTGCCCCGAGGCGCGCATCTACTTCGACAAGTTCACGACCACCGCGGACTGACCGCGGCAAGGAGCCCACCGATGACCCCAGAGACCGTCACGCCCAAGCGCAGCGTTCCGCAGCCGGTGTTCACCGACGCCGAGGCCGGGGCCAAGGAGTTCCCGTCCTCGCGCAGCAGGTCCTACAACTACTTCGAGCCGCGCAAGCGACGGGCGAGCGTCTATGAGGACGTCACCGTCGACGTGCAGCCCGACCCCGAGCGCCACCTCACCCAGGGCTGGGTCTATGCCTTCGCCGACGGCTCCTCCGGCTACCCGCAGGAGTGGACCGCGCTGAAGTCGGCCAACTGGCACGAGTTCCTCGATCCCAACGAGGAGTGGGAGCAGTCGATCTACCGCAACAACTCCAACACGGTGCGGCAGATCAGCCAGACGCTGGCCAACGCCAAGGCGGCGGGCGCCTATGCCGCGTGGAGCCGCTCGTGGGCCAAGGTCGTGGAGCGCCACGTCTCGGCGTGGGCGCATGTCGAGCACGGGCTCGGTATGCATGTCTACACGCCGGCCCAACGCGACGCGCCGACCAACATGATCAACAACGCGCTGGCCGTCGGCGCGCTGCACAAGCTGCGCTTCGCCCAGGACATCATCCTCTACAACCTGGAGGTCTCCGAGGAGATCGACGGCTTCGACGGCTCCGCGCATGTCGATGTCTGGCAGAACGATCCGCTCTGGCAGGGCACGCGCGCCAACGTCGAGAAGCTCACCGGCATCCGCGATTGGGCGCAAGCCTTCTTCGCGACCGCGGTCGTCTTCGAGCCGCTGGTCGGCGAGCTCTTCCGCAGTGGCTTCGTGATGCAGGCCGCGGCACTGCAGGGCGACTTCGTCACCCCGACGGTCATGGGTTGCGGCGAGGCCGACACGGCGCGCGAGCAGCGCGGCGCTCGGGCGCTGTTCCGGATGCTCGCCGATGACCCCGAGCACGGCGCTGCCAACAAGGCGCTCATGGACGAGTGGCTGGCCGAGTGGATCCCCGTGAGCCTTGAGGCCGCCCACCAGCTGCAGCCGATCTGGTCGCAGGTCGCCGAGAAGCACGTGCGCTTCGACGACTCGCTGCAGCGCTCCAAGGCCCGCATGGCCGACCTGCTGGAAGACCTGACACTCGACATCCCCAAGGAGATCCGCGCATGACCGACTTCAAGTCCGACAGGACCTCGTCCAACCAGGCCGGCGTCACCCTGATGAACAACCAGGTGGGCTACGTCGTCGCCCAGGTGATGAACGGCAAGAAGGACATCACGATCCGCGAGCTGCCCTCGATGATCCGCGTCGACGGCATTAACAAGATCGACTTCGACTTCCAAGAGATCGCCGACGCGCTCGGCTGGGCTGACTTCGGTCAGGACGACTTCGAGGAGATCATGTCCACCCACTACGGCCGCATGGTCGTGCTGGACGACCGCGTCCTGATGTTCGCCAACCCCGAGGACGCGGCCGAGTACATCAGCTTCGACCTGCCGGTGGTGGAGGTCTAGCCATGTACGAGAAGGATGGAGAGAAGTACTTCATCTTCGACAGCCACCTGCACTTCTGGGACGCCAGCCCGGAGAACTGGGTCAAGGGCCAGGAGGAGTACGCCAAGGGCTGGATCGAGTGCTTCCACGCCTACCAGGGCCTGGGGCCGCCGGCGACGCACTGGACGATCGAGCACTTCATGAAGTACTCGGCCGAGGACTTCGAGAAGGACGTCTTCACCGAGGGCTACGTCGACCACGCGGTCTTTCAGTCGACCTACCTGCGCCAGTGGTACACCGACGGGTTCAACGACATCACCAAGAACGCGTCGCTGCTGGAGCGCTTCCCGGGCAAGTTGATCGTCAACGGCCGTTGGGATCCGCGCGAGGGCGAGGCGGGTCTGCGCCAGCTGCGCGAGGACCATGCGCGGTATGGCCTGAAGGGCGTGAAGCTCTACACGGCCGAATGGCTGGGCGCGTCTCGGGGATGGACGCTGAAGGATCCCGACGCGGTGCCGTTCCTGGAGCTCTGCGTGGAGTTGGGCATCAAGAACATCCACGTGCACAAGGGGCCGACGATCTGGCCGCTGGACAAGGATGCCTTTGACGTCTCAGACGTCGACCACGCCGCGACCTCGTTCCCCGAGCTCAACTTCATCGTCGAGCACGTGGGGCTGCCGCGGATCGAGGACTTCTGCTTCATGGCCACGCAGGAGCCCAACGTGTATGCGGGGTTGTCGGTCGTCGTCGGCGGCCTGATGCACGCCCGCCCGCGCTTCTTTGCCAAGGTCATGGGCGAGCTGCTGTTCTGGGTCGGCGAGGACAAGATGCTGTTCGGCAGCGACTACGGCATCTGGGAGCCGAAGTGGCAGGTCGAGGGGCTCGTCGACTGGGACTACCCGGACGACACGTTCTCCGACTTCCCGCGCTGGACGACCGAGGCGAAGAAGAAGGTCCTCGGCCTCAACGCAGCGCGGCTGTACGGCGTCGAGGTGCCGCCGGAATTCCGCCTCCCGGAGACCGATAGCGCCCCCGCCGACCCCAACGCGGCGCAGCTCGTAGAGGGCGCCGCGTGACCGGGCGGGCGCAGGTGCTCGAGGCGCTCTCCGCCGTCTACGATCCCGAGCTCGACGAACCAATCACGGCACTCCGGTTCGTGAGCTCATGCCGGGTCTCGGAGAACGGCAACGTCGACGTGCACCTGCGCCTGCCCACCCCCCAGTGCGCACCGAACTTCGCCTTCCTGATGGTCGCCGACGCGCAGGACGCGCTGCGTGCGATCCCCGGGGTGGGCGAGGTGTCGGTCGTGCTCGACGGGCACTACACCGGCGCGGAGATAAACGCGGCGGTCGGAGCCGGCAGCGGCTTCGGCGGCGCGTTTCCCGGTGAGACCGACGGCGACCTCGCGCCTCTGCGCGAGCTGTTCCGGCGAAAGGCGCTGCTCGCGCGCCAGGGGCGCATCTGCGAGGCGCTGCTGGCCGGCGG
>NZ_DASYJG010000031.1:0-24381 GCF_035996765.1 Baekduia sp. | reverse complement strand
CGACCGCCAGATCGTGCCGTTGTTCAACGCCGGCTATGACCCCAACACCTACAGCGCCGGAATGCTTGAGCTGATCGCCAGGTTCGTACCCGGTCGCAACGGCGTGAGCGAGGCCGAAGCCACAGCATGGGCACAAGACCTGACCGAGCTCGGCCCCGACTACTTCCTCAGTCTCAACCGCTATCTGTTCCTGGCGCACAAGCCCACCTGACGGCAGGCAGGTTGTCGGCAGGCCTTAGGCAGGCTGGTCGGCGCGCGATGCCGAGTCCTGCAGTGCCTCGATGCGGCTGACGTCGCGCACGGCGCCCTTGTCCGCTGAGGTCGCCATCGCCGCGTAGGCGCGCAGCGCCGGGGTGACGGCGCGTGGGCGGTCCTCGGCCGGCCGGTAGCCGGTCGTGGCCTCCAGCCGCGCGCGGCGGTCGTCGAGCTCGGCGTCGGTGACGTCCAGCGCGATCGTCCGGCCCGGGATGTCGATGATGATGGTGTCGCCGTCTTCGACCAGCGCGATCGCGCCGCCGCTGGCCGCCTCGGGCGAGACGTGGCCGATCGACAGCCCCGACGTGCCGCCCGAGAAGCGCCCGTCGGTCAGCAGTGCGCACTGCGCCCCGAGCCCGAGGCCCTTGAGGTAGGAGGTCGGGTAGAGCATCTCCTGCATGCCCGGGCCACCGCGCGGCCCCTCGTAGCGGATGACCACCACGTCGCCGGGCTTGACGCGGTGGTTGAGGATCGCGTCGACCGCCGCCTCCTGGGACTCGACCACGACGGCCGGCCCCGAGAACTTCCAGATCGACTCGTCGACGCCCGCCGTCTTCACGACGCAGCCGTCGGTCGCGATGTTCCCGTACAAGATCGCCAGCCCGCCGTCGCGCGTGTAGGCGTGCTCGACGTCGTGGATGCAGCCCTCGGCCGCATCGACGTCCAGGGTCTCCCAGCGCTCGGACTGCGAGAACGCGGTGGCGGATCGCACGCAGCCGGGTGCAGCGTGGAAGAGCTCGATCGCCACGTCGGAGGCCGAGCCCCCGCGGATGTCCCACTCGTCCAGCCAGCTCTGCAGCGTCGGCGAGTGGACGGCCGCGACGCCATCGTGCAGCAGCCCGCCGCGGTGCAGCTCACCGAGGATCGCGGGGATGCCGCCGGCGCGGTGGACGTCCTCCATCAGGTAGTGCCCGTTCGGCGCGACCTTGCAGACGCACGGCACGCGGCGCGAGACCTCGTCGATGTCGGCCATCGTGAAGTCCAGCTCGGCCTCCTGGGCGGCGGCGAGCAGGTGCAGCACGGTGTTGGTCGAGCCGCCCATGGCGACGTCGAGCGTCATCGCGTTCTCGAACGCCTCACGCGTCGCGAGCGCGCGCGGGAGCACCGAGGCATCGTCGCCGTCGTAGTACCGCGTGCACAGCTCGACGGCCGTGCGGCCGGCCGCCTCGTAGAGCTCCTTGCGCGCGGTGTGCGTTGCCAGCGTCGAGCCGTTGCCCGGCAGCGCCAGGCCCAGCGCCTCGGTCAGGCAGTTCATCGAGTTGGCGGTGAACATGCCGCTGCAGGAGCCGCACGTCGGGCATGCAGCTTCCTCGATGCGCGCGAGGTCGTCGTCGGAGACGTCGCCCGCGACGGCATCGGCGATCGCCGTGATCAGGTTCAGCCGCTTGCGCACGGTGCCGTCGACGAGCGTCGCGGTGCCACCCTCCATCGGGCCGCCGGAGACGAAGACCGTCGGGATGTTCAGCCGCAAGGCGGCGTTGAGCATGCCCGGCGTGATCTTGTCGCAGTTCGAGATGCACACCATCGCGTCGGCGCAGTGCGCGTTGACCATGTACTCGACCGAGTCGGCGATCAGGTCGCGCGAGGGCAGCGAGTAGAGCATGCCGTCGTGGCCCATCGCGATGCCATCGTCGACGGCGATCGTGTTGAACTCGCGCGCGATGCCACCCGCTGCGTGGATGGCGTCGGAGACGACCCTGCCAACCGGCGCCAGATGCGTGTGACCGGGGACGAACTGCGTGTAGCTGTTGGCGATCGCGACGATCGGCTTGCGCCCGATGTCCTCGCGCTCGACGCCAGCGGCCCGCAGGAGCGAGCGAGCGCCCGCCATGTTGCGTCCGTGCGTGACCGTTCGCGACCTCAGATGCGGCATGCCACAAACAGTACCCGCCCGCGCGCGCCGTGCCTTCGGTTATTGTCGCCCGCATGCATGCGCTGACCGCGTTGGTGCTGGCCGCTGAGGCCGGCGGCGAAGAGAAGTCGAAGACCGTCTTCTACCTCTTTGGTGGCCTCCTGGTGGCATGGGCCCTTGTGCTCTCCGGCATCGGAATGTCGTCGGCGGAGTTTCCGGCCACGGTCGGTGCCAAGCGCGGCGTGATCGGGCTCACCGCCCTGCTCATGGCCGCCGCGATGGCCACGGCCGTCATCACGGCGTGACCGAGAGCGCTGGGTGACGACGACGTTCGCGGCAGCCGAGAAGGACGTCCACCTGACCGACCGCGGATCCCGCTCGGCCCGCATCCTGAGCAACACCACCATGGCCCGGCGCGCCAAGCGCGCGGGCGAGGGGCCTGCGCGGAATCGGAACCCACCCCACCCGTCGCTGAACTGCGACCGGGTGGGTCCGATCCCGCGCGGGGACACTAGTATGCAGAGGCGATCCCCTTACCCGAGAGAGGGCACCGATCGTGAGCGAAGCTCAGACGCAGGACGGCGGCGGCGTAGCCGCGGCCGGGCAGGACACGCTGACCGTCACCGACAACCGGACGGGCCAGACCTACGAGGTGCCGATCAACGACGGAACCGTCCGCGCCATGGACTTCCGGCAGATCAAGACCTCCGACGACGACTTCGGCCTGATGACCTACGACCCGGCGTTCACGAACACCGCCTCGTGTCGTTCGGCCATCACCTACCTGGACGGCGAGAACGGCGTCCTGGAGTACCGCGGCTACCCCATCGAGCAGCTCGCCGAGCACTCGACCTACCTCGAGGTGGCCTACCTGCTCGTCCACGGCGAGCTGCCCACGCAGCCGCAGCTGGACCAGTGGAAGCACGACATCACGACCCATACGTTCGTGCACGAGAACGTCAAGGAGTTCGTCGGCGGCTTCCGTCACGACGCGCACCCGATGGGCATGCTCGTCGGCTCCGTCGGCGCCTTGTCGACGTTCTACAAGGACGCCAACGAGATCAACGACCCTGAGAACCGGAACATCCAGACGATCCGGTTGATCGCCAAGATGCCGACGCTCGCCGCGTTCGCCTACCGGCACATCATGGGGCAGCCCTACTACTACCCGGACAACGATCTGGAGTACCCAGGTAACTTCCTCAACATGATGTACAAGATGACCGAGCTGAAGTACCAGCCCGATCCTCGCCTGGAGCGCGCGCTGGACATCTTGTTCATCCTGCACGCCGACCACGAGCAGAACTGCTCCACCAACGCGGTCCGCGCGGTCGGCTCCTCGCAGGTCGACCCGTACTCGGCGGTCGCCGCCGGCGTCGCCGCGCTCTACGGCCCGTTGCACGGTGGTGCCAACGAGGCCGTCCTGCGGATGCTCAAGCGCATCGGCACCAAGGAGAACATCCCGGACTTCATGCAGGGCGTGAAGGACGGCAACGAGCGGCTGATGGGCTTCGGCCACCGGGTCTACAAGAACTACGACCCGCGCGCCACGATCATCAAGAAGGCTTGCGACGACGTGTTCGAGGTGACGGGCGTGAACCCGCTGCTCGACATCGCGCTGGAGGTCGAGAAGATCGCGCTCAACGACGAGTACTTCGTCTCCCGCAAGCTCTACCCGAACGTCGACTTCTACTCGGGTCTGATCTACGAGGCGCTCGGCCTGCCGATGGACATGTTCCCCGTCATGTTCGCCATTCCCCGCACCTCGGGCTGGATCGCCCAGTGGCTGGAGATGACGACCGACAAGGAGCAGAAGATCGCGCGGCCGCGCCAGATCTACACCGGTGAGCGCACGCGCGACTACGTCGGGATCGGCGCCCGCTCCTAGCGGTTAAGCGTTTGTGCGGTCCGTCGCTTGCGTGACGGGCCGCACAGAGTTTCCGGACGGGAGGCGTAGCGTCTTGGTTGCATGACGCTACGTCCCTCAGCCGGATTTCCCGAGATCCAGCTCCGCCGCATCAGGCCGGAGGACAAGGACGCGCTCGTCGCCGGGCTGGGCCATCTCTCGGAGCGCTCGGTCTACCAGCGCTTCCTGGCGCCCAAGCCGCGGCTGACGGTGTCGGAGCTGCGCTATCTGACCGAGGTCGACTTCGTCGACCACTATGCCTTGGTAGCGGTACTTGCTCGCTCGCCGCAGGTCGTCGTGGGCGTGGGCCGCTGGGTGCGGTCGACGGAGTCGCCGGCCGACGCCGAGATCGCGATCGTCATCGCTGATGACCTGCAGGGGCGCGGTGTCGGCACGCAGCTCGGGCGGGCGCTGGCGGTGGCGGCACGGGGGCGTGGGATCGAGCGCTTCACGGCGTCGATGCTGCCGGACAACCAGGCGGCGCACCGCCTCTTTGCCAAGATCTCCTCGCAGCTGCAGACGGTCCATCACCAGGGTGTTGACGAGCTCGTCGCGCCGCTGACCGTCGCTGCGTGATCGCCGCGCGTTAGGCTGCGCCGCCTGATGGCGGCTGCGTTTCGCGTGATCATCCGGCGGCGTGACGGCGAGACCGAGAAGCGTCGTTTCGCGACGCTTGCCGACGCCATCGACGACCTCGAGACCGAGCTGCGCTCGGTGGCGTCGGTCATCGCGCGGGCGCCGCGGGTCGAGCGGGCGCTGGGGCGCGACTACGAACCGGGCGAGCAGGTCGCAGTGCGCGGGGAGCTGCGCGGACCGGGCGGTCTGCGGGCCGGCGTCGACGTGCGCGGCGACGGCGCGACGGTGGCGTTCACGGGCGTTCTGCGGCGCCGGCCGATCGCGCTTGACGACCGCGAAGACGCCTGGGCAGGGCTTCGGCGCGAGGTCAGTCTCGCCACGCGCTAGCGTCGGGACCTATGGCAACGATCTCCGCAGCGGCATCCGGCACCTTCAAGATCGGTGGCGACCTCGAGGTGACGCGCCTGGGCTATGGCGCGATGCGCATCGTGGGCGACGGCGTCTGGGGGCCGGCCAAGGATCCGGCCGCGGTCCAGGCGGTGCTCAAGCGCCTGCCTGAGCTCGGCGTCGACTTCATCGACACGGCCGACTCGTATGGGCCGGGATATTCCGAGGACTACATCGCCGAGGCGCTGGCGCCATACAACGGCGTGCGGGTCGCGACCAAGGGCGGCTTCACGCGCCATGGGCCGAGCATCTGGGAGCAGCTCGGGCGCCGGGAGTACCTGCGCCAGTGTGCGCTGATGAGCGCTCGCCGGCTTGGCGTCGAGACGATCGACCTGTACCAGTTGCACCGCATCGATCCGCGCACCGACCGCGCCGAGCAGTTCGCCGAGTTGCAGTCCTTGAAGGAGGACGGCATCGTGCGCCACCTCGGGCTCTCGGAGGTCTCGGTGGAGGAGATCAAGGCCGCCCAGGAGGTCTTCGAGGTGGCGACCGTGCAGAACTTGTACAACTTGACGGTGCGCCAGTCCGAGGATGTGCTGGCCTACTGCGAGGAGCAAGGGATCGGCTTCATCCCCTGGTTCCCGCTGGCCTCCGGTGGTTTGGCTCAGCCGGGCGGTGCGGTCGATGAGATCGCCCGTGCCCACGAGGCCACGGCGGGCCAGGTCGCGCTGGCGTGGCTGCTGGCCAAATCCCCCGTGATGCTGCCGATTCCGGGCACGAGCTCGGTCGAGCATCTCGAGGAGAACGTGGCGGCTGCGGACCTGACGTTGAGCGAGTCGGAGCTGGCGACGCTGGAGGCGGCTTCCGCCTAGAGGCGGCCGTAGGCGCGCAGGGTGGTGAGCGCGTTGAGCGTCACCATCCCGCGCCACTCGAAGGCGACGGCGGGGTTCCAGGCGGCCCAGGTGAAGTCCCAGCCGCCGTCTGGTTTCTGGTCGGAGGCGAGCTCGTCGAGCTGGGCGTCGACGAGCGCGTCGGGGAAGAGCGTGCGGCCCGCGTGATCGGGACGTGGCGCGATCTCGAGCGCGCTCAGCGTCTCGCCCTCGACGCCCGCCTCGACCTTGAGGATGCCGTCGTCGGGCATGCGCTCGCGGAGGGCGTCGAGTTCGGCTTGCGCGCGGGTGCGGTCGGAGACGGCGTCGAGGAAGTGCACGGCGTACCGGAAGGAATAGGCGTCGCTCAGCTTGAGGTCGGCGAGGGCGTTCCACACGTAGTCGGACGCCGGGCCGAGCCACGGGTGATCGTCGAGTTGTAGGCGGTAGGCCGCGGCGGCGACACCGGCGGTCATCAGGAGTGAGGACGGCGGGTCGTCGGTCGGCGTCCACCACGGTGCGTGCGGCCAGCCCTTGGCGGTCGGCAGGACGAACGGGATGCCGCCATCGGCGTTGGTGATCGTCTGCAGCCAATCGAGCGCACCGGTGGTCAAGGTGGTGGTCTTGCTCTTGAGCTCCGCGATCTCCTCCAGCACCTCGAACGCGTAGAGGACCGCCGAGGGCTGGCTGGCGGGCGTGCGGAGATCGGGCTCCATGAAACCCATGCCACCGTCGGCGTTGCGGTAGGCCTCGACGGCGCGTAGGACGGCGTCGGCGCTTGCGGGTGCGTCGCCGAAGAGGTGCTCGAAGCGTCGGCGTTCCAGCAACCGGCCGTGTCCGTGGAGGAACTGCGCTGCGGCAGCGATGTCGGTCATGGGTGCAGCGTGGCGTATCGGGTCGGCGGGCGACTTGAACGGATCGGCCATCTTGGGCGCGAGCCCCGCGTCCACTTCGCCAGCAGTGGGCCCGCCTGCGGCCGCCTGCGGTCCGTCAACGGGCCCACACGCGGGCCCGAGCGTCAGCGGTGTGGTCGCTCGCCGGCCGGTGCGGCGCCAGCGGCGAGGAGCGCTGAGGGTGGGAGGCCGGCGAGGCGGCGGCACTCGCGGGCGAGGTGGGCCTGGTCGGCGTAGCCGGCCTCGGCGGCGAGGCGGGCGAGCGGGGCATGGGCAGCCTCGGGCGCGTTGGCGCGGTGCAGGAAGCGTTGGAAGCGCAGGACCCGGGCGAGGGTCGCTGGGCCGTAGCCGACGGCGCGCTCGAAGCGGCGGCGCAGTTGGCGCTCGCTCAGGCCGGCAGCGCGGGCGCTGGCGGCGACGGTCGCGAGGTCGTCCTGGCCGGCGATCGGTCGTGCGAGGGCGAGCGCCGCGCGCCGGACCTCGTGGTCGGCATCCTCGGGCGCGGGCAGTCGCTGGGCGATCCCGCCGATCAGCGCGAGCAACGCGGCGCGTTCGTCTTCCGCTGCGGCCACGCGATCCTCCATGCGCCGCGCATCCGATCCCCAGAGCTCAGCGAGCGGCACGCCCTGATCGCGCAGTTCACCGGCCGGCACGCCCAATGCGGCACCCGCCGCACCGACCCGGAAGCGCACACCAACCCGTGATTGTCCGGGCGTCGCTGGCGCGAGCGTCGCCGCCGTCGCCGGCCCCGCGACCAGCAGCCGGCCACCGCTGAGCACCACATCGACGCACGCATCCGGTAGCACCCGCACCTCACCGTCGTGCGAGATCCACACGCAGGCGACCAGCGCCTCGAGGCCGGGCGGCGGCGCAAACTCGCGATAGGCGGTGGGCGTCACACCACCATGGTTGCGCACTCGCCACCGACATCAAACGCACCCACCCGAAGCGTCACCAGACGTACGCGAGGTCGCCGACGGCCGGCGCTCGCTCACACAGCAGCGCAGCACCAACGCGGGCGCCAAGCGCGCAGGCGTCGGCGATCGGGCGGCCGGCGGCGAGGCCCGCCATCAGCGCGGCGGCGAAGGCGCCGCCGCAGCCGAAGGTGTCAACCGGTTCGCCTGGCAGCGGCACCGCAGACCAGCGCCCACCGGCGTCCTCTGCACCCGGCGCCCACCACGCGCCGCCGCGCTCGCCCTCGGTCTGCACGACCCAGCGCGGACGCGAGGCCATCAACAACTCGTCATCAACCGCCTCATCGACATCATCGGCGCTCCCGACCAGCGCATCGACCTGCACACCCGCCTCCAGCAACGCCGCTCGCGCGCGACCGGTCGACACCATCACCTTGGCCGCGCGACAGGCCCGCGCCGCGGCGGCGTCACCTGCGAAGAAGAGGACGCCGTCGTAGTCCTCCAACTCGGTCCACGGCAGACCGTCGTCGCCATGCGGCACCAGCGGCGCAGCGAGCACCGTGATCGTCCGCTCGCCGTCGGCGGTCAGGTACGTCAGCGTCCGCCGCTGATCACGATCGCCGCGCATGGCGGCGCTGACCTCCAGCCCGGCTCCGCGCAAGTCCTCCAGCGTCGCGAAGCCGCGGCCATCGCGCCCCACCGCGCAGAAGAACGTCGCGGCACCCGTGAGCGAATGCAGCGCCGAGGCCGCCATCGCGCCGCCGCCGGCCGGCGCCTCCCATGCCTCCCGCGCCGCCACGATCTCGCCCATCGCGGGCAGCCGGTCGACGAGCACGAAGTCGACCCACTCGACGTGCCCGACGACCGCGAGCTTCACAGGACCAGCGTCGCGCCGTGGTCGCGCAGCCAGCGCCGCGGCAGCTCGTAGCCGGGCATCAGCCGGTTCATGAGCGCCCAGAAGCGCGGCGAGTGGTCCATGACGGCGAGATGCGCGGCCTCATGCCGGACGACGTACTCCAGCACTGCTTCGGGCGCGAGCAGCAGCCGCCAGTTGAACGACATCGCACCCGACGAGGAGCACGAGCCCCAGCGCGTGCGCTGATCGCGGATCGTCAGCTTGGTGTAGGACTTGCCCACCGCCGCAGCGGCCGCGTCCAGCCGCGGCGCGATCTCCAGGCGTGCCTGGCGCCGGTACCAGCGCTCGATCGCCGCCCGCGCGGCAAGCGCGTCCTCGGGCACGAGCAGGATGTCGCCGCGCCGGTGCACGCGCGTGCGTCCGGCCTCTGGCATCAGCACGAGGTCGACGCCCAGATACGGCACGGTGCCCGAACGCGCAGCCACCCGCGCTTGCGCCCGTGCGACGTCCGCCTGTCGCCGGGCGATCCAGCCGCGCAGCTCGACCACCGCGCTCGCCGCTTCCCGCGCGGCAGCGCGCCGTGGCAGGACGACCTCGACCGCCCCATCCCGCGGATCCACCCGCACCCGCACACGCCGCGCGCGATCCGAGCGGCGGACGGAGTAGTCGAACGGCGGGGCTGCCTCAGGTGGCACGGCGCTGCAGGCTACGACGCGCAGCCGACGGCCAGCCGGGAGCGGCTCAACCGCGCCGCTCCTCCAAGAGCCCCGCGAGGTTCGCGACCGCCAGGTCGTCGCCCAGCGCCGCGCCTGCGCGGAAGGCCTCCTCCGCGGCGTCGATGCGGCCCTGGTCCCAGAGCAGGACGCCAAGGTTGTTGTAGGCCTCGTCATCGCCGTGCTCGGCGGCGCGACGATAGAGCGACTCCGCCTCGACCGAGCCGGGGTCGATGTCGCTCAGGTGGTTGGCGAGCTGCGTCTCGGCGGTCGCGACCTGGCGGTCGGCGCCCTCGCGCAGGACAGCCTCAGCTTCCTCGACGCGCTCCTCCAGCCGCAGCACCGAGGCCAGGAAGGCATAGGCCTCGACCCCGCCGGCGGCGATCGCCTCGCGCAGGATGGTCTCGGCCTCGTCGAGGCGGCTCTCGTCCTGCAGCAGCGCGCCGAGGTCGACGAGCGCCTCGACATCACCCGTTGCCGCCCCTTGGCGGAAGAGCGCCTCAGCTTCCTCGACGTCACCGCTGTCGGCCAGCGCGTTGGCGAGCAGGCGGTGCTCGGTCTCACCGATCGCGACCGTCGTGCGCCATAGCGCGATCGCCTCCTCCAAGCGGCCCACGTCATACAACAACAGCCCGAGGTTGTGGCCCGCGGCCAGCTCCCCACGATCGGCCGCCTCGCGGTAATTGGCCTCGGCGCCCGCCACGTCACCCTGATCCCACAGCGCGTTGCCGAGTGGGATCAACGCATCGAGATCGCCATCGTCGACCGCGCCGCGCAGCACGTCGATCGCCTCGCCCGAGCGATCCAGCTCGATCAGCAGCTCACCCAGGTAATAGCCGGCATCCGCCTCACCCTCGGCCACCGCCTGACGCAGCAACCGCTCCGCCTCACCATGATCCCCCGCCTGCTGCGCCCGCAGCCCTTCACCGAGGATGCCGGACCGCTGCTCGTCTGCCATGCCATCACTACAGCAGGTGCGGGGGCTCAACCTTCATCCGCCATGATGCCGGTCTCGTGCCCCGTTCCATCGCGCATCTCCCGCCGCAGGTCCAGGCGCCGTTCGACGTCTTCATCTCGGGCGTGCCCCAGAAGGAGGGGACCGACTACGTCGTCGAGGGCCGCGATCTGGTGTTCGAGCGCGAGTTGCGCAAGGACAAGGTCAGTGGTTGGCGGTGGTTCCTCGGTGCGTGGGGCGTGGGCACCTACCGCCAGAACGACTCCGTCGACATCCGCTACACGCTGAACGGCCGGCCGATGGTCGCCGAGGGGCTCGAGATCGAGCCTGCCTGAGCGGACGGCTCTCCACCCGCCACAGGTACGGATACCCGGCTTTCGGTAGCTCTGGCGGGGCGCCACCCTGGTGCGATGCCCCTCTCCTCCCCCGCTTTTCTCCCTACCCAGGGCATCGAGCACCTTCGGACGACGCTGCAGACGCGCACCTGGGAGCGCGCGACGCGCGCCCTGCTCGACGACCTCGATCTCCCCCAGGACGCGCGCATCCTCGACGCCAGCCGGCTGACGATCGATGACGTCTTCCACGCCGCGCTCCCGCCCGCCCGCTTCGACGCCGTCCGCGCCCGCTTCCAGCTCTGCACCCTCGGCCGCGCCGCCGAGCAGCTCGAGGTCTACCGCCGCCTCGTCGCGCCCGGCGGCGTCCTGATCCTTGAAGAGCCCGACACGCGCAGCTGGCTCTACGAGCCCTACGCGCCGGCGACCCAGCACCTCATTGGACGGGTGGCGCAGGCCCTGACTGCTGCCGGCGGCAACCTCGACGCCGGCCGCCGCCTCCCTGCGCTGCTGCGCGACGCGGGCCTCGAGCCACAGGTGCGCACGCACGCACTCGGCCTCGAGGCCGGCCACCCGGATCTCCGGATGCCGCTGCAGCTCGCGGACGCCCTCAGCACCCGCCTCTCGGACATCCTCGGCGTCGACGGGCTCGCGGGACTGCGCGAAGAGAGCGCCAACGAGCTCGACACAGCCAACCGCCGCGGGACGACGTTCACGCTGGTGCAAGCGTGGGCGCGGGTGTCCTAGAACCGACATTATCCGCGCGATCACGCAGATATACGATCTCCATCGTAAAATCGTCTAATATCCGCGTGATCGCGCGGATAACCTCCCGATAGTCATCATCCCCTCACCATCCGCGCGATCACGCGGATATGCCCCGAGCAAACCTCACATCTGAACGACTCGGCGAAGCGGTGCGAGCGGAGCGCAAGCGCCAAGGGCTCGACCAACGGACGCTGGCGCTCGTCGCGAACGTCGGCGAGCGCTCGATCTACCGCATCGAGAACGGCGAGCAAACCGTTCGACTGGATGTCCTGCTGCGGGTCCTGACCGCTCTCGGCCTGCAACTGGACGTCGTCGCGCGGAGACGGTCATGAGCCTCGGCGTTTACTGGGACGGCGTGCTGATCGGCAGCTTAACCCCCGGTGCCGAGCACACGCGCGAGTACTCCTTCAACTACAAGGAACCGCGTCGGGCGATCTCGCTGTCGCTGCCAACCACCCAGACGTCGTTCACCGCTTCCCAGTCGCGTCCGTTCTTTGAGGCGCTACTACCCGAAGGCACCGTACGCGAGCAGATCGCCGCACAGCTCAAGTTGGCCGTAACCGACAGTTACAGCCTGCTCGCGGCCCTCGGCCGCGACTGCGCGGGCGCCCTTCAGATCGCAGAGGCGAGGCGAATGTCCGAGCCGCCCAGCGCCCGCTGGCTCGACAGCGGCGAACTGGACGCGCTCATCGCCGAGCTACCGTCCCATCCTCTCGGGATCGACACCAATGACGATCGACTCCGGCTCAGCCTTGCCGGCGTTCAGCGCAAGGCCGTGCTCGTGCGAGACAACGCTGGGCGATTCGGACAGCCACTCCACGGCCTGCCGAGCACGCACATCCTCAAGCCAGATCTGGCGACCAGCGATTACCCGGCAATCGCAGTCAACGAGTACTTCTGCATGCGCTTGGCAAGAGCTGTAGGTCTACCGGTCGCCAACGTCGAGCTAACAACGATCGCTGAGCGACCGTGTCTGGTCGTCGAGCGCTTCGACCGTGACTCCGCGACCGAACCGGTCCGGCGTCTCCATCAAGAAGACCTCTGCCAGGCGCTCGGTATTACGCCCGATTTCAAATATCAGCTTCCCGACTGGCGGCTTCCCTCCTATGAGGCGCTGGGCAATCTCCTCGACGAGCACAGCATCCGACCCGGCGCGGACCGTCTTGCCGCAGCGGAGAGCGCGGTATTCCACTTCCTGGTCGGCAACGCCGACGCACATGCCAAGAACATCTCCTTGCTCCACGACGAGGAAGGCGTTCGACTGGCGCCGCTCTACGACATCGTCTCCACCGAGGCGTATCCGGGGCTAAACAGGCAGCTTGCGCTGGGCATCGGCGACGAATTCGACCCGGATGACATCGGTGAACTGGCGTGGGGCGACCTGGCGTACGACCTCGGCTTAAGCGTCTCCGCATTTGCTCGCCGGCGCGCGCTGCTAGTCGGCCGAGTCATGGATGCGGCGTCTGCGCTTCGCGACGAATCACGCGCTGGCGGTTGGTATGACGATGTCATCGACACCATTCTCAGCGTCATCGCAGCGCGCGCCGAGGCGGCTGGAAGCTAAGCCAGCGACTTGCGCGCGCTGACGATCAGGTAGTCGCACCGCAGCGCGACGCGCCCGTCGTGGCCCTCGTCGCGCTCGGCGACGAGGCCGCCCAGCGCGCCGAGCAGCGATGGCCAGCGGCCTTCGGCCTCAAGGCGTGGGCGTTCTGCGACAACATGGCCGGCGGTTGCGACGAGGAAGGCGACGGCCTGTGCTCGGCCTTCGAAGTCCAGCGTCACCGACTCGCGGGACACGGCGCCGACCTCGAGCCCCGCGTCGCTCAGCAGCGCGGTCACCGCGGGCTCGTCGCCCCAGCGCGGCGGTGGGGCTCCGCCAGGGGGTGGTGGCGGCAAGAACGGTGACAACGCCGCGCCCATCGCGGGCAGGAAGCTCCCGGGCACCCAGTTGGCGAGCACGGCCCGCCCGCCCGGCTTCAGGGCCCGTGCCAGCTCCCGCGCAGCGGCCGGTTGGTCCAAGGCGTACATGACGCCGAAGGTCGAGACCACCACGTCGAACGCACCGTCCTCGACCGGCAGCGCGAGCGCGTCGCCCACGCGCCAGTCCACCGGCACGCTCGGCGCCGCCTCGCGCGCCTGCTCCAGCAGCGCGGGCTCGAGATCCACACCAACAACCGGGCCCGCCCCGCGTGCCGCCGCGGCCAGCGCCGCGTTCCCGGTTCCGCACGCGACGTCGAGCACCGCATCGCCGCTCGCGACGTCGGCCACCTCCACCACGCGCGCCGCGGCCGGCCGCAGCCGCCACGCCATGCGCGCGTAGTTGCCCTGCGCCCAGGTGGTGGCCACGAAGCCCTTAGGACGCCACGGCCGGCGGCCGGCGCGGCTCGCCGAGCCCCGTGTGCTGCGCGTCCCACGGACGCCAGAGCCGCAGCGCGCTCAGAATCGCGCGCGTCGCCGGTGAGCGGTTCAGCGTGCAGAAGTGGATGCCCGGCGCGCCCTTGGCGAGCAGGTCGGCACACTGCATCGTCGCGTAGGAGACGCCGAACTCGGCGACCGCCTCGGCGTCGTCCTGGCGCGCATCGAGTTCCGCCAGCACATGCTCGGGCATCGTCGCGCCGCAGAGGCTGGTGATCCGCGCGATCTGCCCGTAGCCGGTGATCGGCATCACGCCCGGGATGATCGGCACGGTGATCCCGACCGCCCGCGCGCGCGCCACGAAGTCGAAGTACAACTCGTTGTCGAAGAACAACTGCGTGATCAGGTAGTCGACGCCCGCGTCGACCTTCTGCTTGAGGTAGCGCAGGTCGTCCTCGGGCGAGGTCGCGTGAATGTGCGTCTCCGGGAAGCACGCGGCGGCGATCGTGAAGTCATAGTCATCGCGCAGCAGCGAGACCAGCTGATGGGAGTACTCCAGGCCGCCCTCGGAGGCGACCCACTCCTCCTGCCCCCGCGGCGGGTCGCCACGCAGCGCGAGCACGTTGTCGATGCCTGCGCCCCGGATCTCCTCCAGCGTCGCCCGCAGCTCCTCAGTCGTGGCGCCAACGCAGGTGAAGTGCGCCATCGCCTCCAGGCCGTGGTGCTCCTTGATGTGGCGCACGGTCTCGACGGTCTTGTCGCGCGTCGTCCCGCCCGCGCCATAGGTCACCGAGACGAACGACGGCTCCAGCGGCGCGAGCTCCTGCAGCGCGCGCTCGAAGTTCTCCTCGCCGGCCGCGGTCTTCGGCGGGAAGAACTCGAAGGAGAACGTCGGCTCGTCGCCGTCCAGCAGCTCGTTGATGCGCATGGTCCTCTAAACCCTAACACGATCGTGTCAAGGTTGGACGAACACGCCCATTTGCAGGTGCTATGCTGCAGCCGACCAGCGCTCGGGCGTGCCTTCGATCCGCTCAACCCGCCCCGTGACCTCCAGATGGCGCAGGTAGGAGAGCGTCTCCGACAGCCACCAGTTGGCCGTCATCGGCGTGATCGCGGCACCATAAATCTGCGGGATCGCGTCGAACGCGGTGATCCCCGGCTCGGCCGCGATGACCTCCTCGACCTTCCCGATCCGCTCGCGCACGAGAACGCGGTTGGCGTCGATGTGCGCCTGGACGTCGGTGAACGTCCGGCCGTGGCCGGCGAGGCAGAGCCGCGCGTCGAGCTCCTGGACGAGGTCGAGCGAGTGCAGGAACTCGCCGGCCGGATCGGGCGAGTAGCCGTAGTCGTAGTACAACGAGACGCGACCGAGCAGGTGGTCGCCCGAGATCAGGATCCGGCGCTCCTCCTGGTAGAGGCAGACGTGCGACGGCGCATGCCCCGGCGTCTCGTAGACCTGCCACGTCCCCAGGTCGGTGTGGATCTCCACGCCCGGCACGAGGTCGCGATCCGGCTCGACGATCCCGGCGATGCCGTAGCCCTGGCCACGACGCGCCTCGCTGTAGCGCTGCAGCGGCTCCTCGGGCACGCCGCTCTGGCGCGCGACCTCGATGCGGCGGTCAAACGCGGTTTCGGGGTCGCGCGCGGCGCTGAGCATGTGCTCGTGGTTGGGGTGCATCCACAGCTCACAGCCAGTTCGCTCGACGATCGTCGCCGCCTGCCCGTAGTGGTCGGAGTGCGCGTGCGTGCAGACCAGCAGCCGAACGTGCTCGAGCTTGAGATTGACCTGCGCCAGCGCGCGCTCGAGGTTGGCCATCGACCCCGGCTCGTGCATGCCGGTGTCGACCAGGACGATGCCGTCGCCGGCGGCCAGCGCCCAGGCGTTGCAGTGCGGGACGCCCGGCCAGGGCAGCGGCAGCCGCAGCCGCCAGACCCCCGGCAGCGCCCGTTCCCCACGTCCCACTTCCCGCTTGCGATTGGCCTCCGGCATCGCGCCCAGCCTAGTCCGTCGCCCCTCTAGACTCCCGGCATGTCCACCAAGGCAATCCAGCACGGCCGTGTGCGTATCCGGCCAGGCCTCGCGCGGCTCGCGGCGACCGAGCCGGAGCAGATCGCCGAGGGCGTCTGGGTCATGCGAGGCGGCTTCCCGCTCAAGTCCATGAACGTGTACTTCGTCCGCGATGGCGACGGCGTCCTGCTCTTCGACGCCGGGATCAGCGACATGACGGCCGCGGTCGCCCGGGGTGCCGCGCAGCTCGGCGGGCTGACGCGGATCGTGCTCGGCCATGGCCATCCGGACCACCGTGGCGTCGCGCCCGGGCTCGAGGTGCCGACGTACTGCCACCCGGACGAGGTCGCCGACGCGGAGGGCGACGGCGGCTGTCACTACTTCACGCTGGACGAGCTCGATCCGCATGGGCGCTTCCTGCTCGGCTCGTTTCTCCCCGTGTGGGACGGCGGGCCGGTGAAGATCGCCGGGACGGTGAGCGAGGGCGATGACGTCGCGGGCTTCAAGGTCGTCCACCTGCCCGGGCACGCGCCGGGGTTGATCGGCCTGTGGCGCGAGAGCGACCGCCTGGCGCTGGTCAGCGACACCTTCTACACGGTCGATCCGCAGACGGGCATCCACGGCCACGCGCGCGTTCCGCACCGCGCGTTCAACAAAGACACCGAGCAGGCGCGCGCCTCGATCCGCAAGCTCGCCGCGCTCGAGCCGGCGACGGCGTGGGCCGGCCACGCCAATCCGCTGACCGGTGACGTGCGCGGGCAGCTCGAGACCGCGGCGGCGACGACCTAGAAGATGGGCCGTCGCAGCCGCCAGCGTGGGCAGGTCGACAAGCTCGAGGCGCCGACGACCGACTACGCGTCGGCCGACGGCGAGCGGGTGCTGACCCTGCGCGGGGCGCTGTCGCCGAAGTCGCGCGCGGAGTACACGCGCGCGTCTGATCCTGCGCAGGCGCGGGCGGCCGCCAACGTCGAGGACGTCCGCGCACGAGCCATCGAGTTCCTCTTCGAGCGCCTCGTCGCCCGCTGGGTGGTCAACGAGGTCCCGACCGAGGGCGCCAAGCCGCTGCTCGCGCGCTACCGCGCCGCGACGCGCGACGAGCGGACGTGGATCACCGACGTGCTGCGCGAGCACTGCGTCGAGTGGTTCCCCGACGTCAAGGTCCCGTAGCGCGCGGCCGGTAACGTGCCGCGCGTGCCGACCGTCGCCGACGTCCCCGCCCGCCTGCTGCTCGGCTCCGGCCCCTCGCCGGTGCCCGAACGCATCCTGAAGGCCTTGAGCCATCCGACGGTCGGCCATCTCGACCCCGCCTTCGGCGCGCTGCAGGACGACGTCGCCGCGCTGCTGCGCGCGACGATGAAGACCACCAACAAGGTCACGTTCCCGCTGAGCGCGACAGGCAGCGGTGGGATGCAGGCGATGGTGGACACGTTGGTCGCGCCGGGCGAGCGGGTCGTCGTCGGGGTGTGTGGCGCGTTCGGCGGGCGGATGGCGGATGCATTGGGGCGCGCGGGTGCCGAGGTGGTGAAGGTCGAGGCCGAGTGGGGTCGCGCGCTGTCGAATGACGCCTTGATCGAGGCCGCGGGCGATCCGTCCACGCGCGCGCTGTTCGTCGTTCACGGCGAGACGTCGACCGGCGTGGCCCAGCCGCTCGATGGTCTGGCCGATGCTGTCCACGCCCACGACGGCCTCTTCTTGGTGGACTGCGTCACCTCGCTCGCGGGCCATCCGCTGGACCTCGACGCCGCCGGCGTCGACGCCGCGTTCTCCGGCACGCAGAAGTGCCTCAACGTGCCGCCGGGCCTCGCGCCGTTCACGGTCGGCGACCGTGGGCTCGGGCGGCTGCAGCGCCGCTCGTGGTACTTCGACCTGCAGGCGATGGTCGACTACTGGTTCGCCGACGGGCCCCGCGCCTACCACCACACCGCGCCCATCAACATGATCTACGCGCTGCACGAAGGGCTGCGGATCGTGGAAGAGGAAGGGCTCGACGCGCGCTGGGCGCGTCACGCGCGCGCGCACGAGGCGCTGCGCGCCGCCCTCTCCGTGCTGGGCTTCGAGCGCTTCGCCCCTGATGGCGAGCAACTGCACTCGCTGCTGGCCGTCAGCGTTCCTGATGCTGTTGACGAGGCCGCGGTGCGCGGCGCGCTGCTGCGCGAGGACGGCATCGAGGTCAGCGGCGGCCTCGGCCCGCTGGCCGGCCGCGCGTGGCGGATCGGCGTCATGGGCGAGGGCGCGCGTCAAGAACCCCAAGAACGCTTGGTGCGCGCGGCGGCCCGCCGCACCAACGGCGACGAGCACGCCGCCGTCCGCGCGCTGGAGGAAGGATGGACGGCAGCATGACCTATGACTTCTCCGAGGTGACCGACCACCTCGACCCCGCGAAGTTCGCCGACTTGCTCGCGGGCTACTGCCTCGACGTCCAACCCGACCAGCAGGTGCTGGTCCGCTCGACCACGCTGGCCCAGCCGCTGCTGCTGGAGCTCCAGCGCGCGATCCTGGAGCGCAACGCCTGGTGCTTCATGCGCGTCGAGCTGCCCGGCGAGGCACGCGGCTTCTACGACCACGCCCAAGACCATCACCTCGACAACTACCCGGCGCTGGCCTACGAGGAGGCGCGCAAGATCAACGCGACGGTCGGCATCCAGGCGCCCGACGACGTCCACGCGCTGGCCGGCGTCGACCCCGAGCGGATGACCCGCGCCGCACGCGGCCGCCGCGACGTGCGCGAGCAGATGCTCAAGAAGCGCTGGTGCTCGACCCTCTGGCCGACGCCCGCCAACGCGGCGCTCGCCGGCATGCCGCTCGATGAGTTCTCCCGTTTCGTCGCCGGCGCGCTCTTCCTCGACCGCCCTGATCCGCTCGGCGGCTGGGACGAGCTGCGCCGCTTTCAGGACGCGCTGATCGGTCGCCTGTCGGGCGCGAAGGAACTGCGCATCGAGGCCGAGGGCACCGACTTGCGGTTGAACGTCGCCAAGCGCACGTGGGTCAACAGCGACGGCAAGCGCAACATGCCGTCGGGCGAGGTCTTCACCGGCCCGCACGAGTCATCGGCCACCGGCCGCATCCGCTTCACAATCCCGTCGTCACCTTCCGGCGTCGACGTTCGCGGCGTCGAGCTCGAGTTCCGCGATGGTGAGGTCATGTCGGCGACGGCCGAGCACGGCGAAGAGTATCTGCAGCGCGCGCTGGCCACCGATGACGGGGCACGGCGGTTGGGCGAGGTGGGCATCGGCACCAACTACGGCATCGACCGGGCGATCGGGGCGATCCTCTTCGACGAGAAGATCGGCGGCACCGTTCACGTAGCACTTGGTCGGTCGTATCCCGAGACCGGCGGCAAGAACCTCAGCGCGTTGCACTGGGACCTGATCTGCGATCTGCGCACCGGCGGACGGATCACGGCCGACGGGGTGACGATCCAAGAGGACGGGCACTTCACGCTGTAGGCACATCGGCGCCGTCGAGCGGGTGGGATATAACCCGTCGCATGTCGCCATTCCGCCTCGCGCTCGCCGTTGTCTTCCTCACCGTGATCGCGGCCGCGCCGGCGCGCGCCAACGAGGCCGAGCCCATGTACGGGCTGATCGGCGGGACGCAGCTGGTCGCCTTCACGACCGGGAACGCGACGAGCACTTCGAGCGTCGCGCTGACCGGTATCGGCAGCGACCTCATCCAGACGCTCGACGTGCGGCCGGCGACGGGCGAGCTGTACGGACTCGCGGGGTCGGGGCAGCTCTACCGGATCGACACGGTGACCGGCGCGGCGACGGCCATCGGCACGCCGCTCACCTACACGGGGGACGCCGAGCTGGACTTCGATCCGGTGTCGGACACGATCCGCATCGTCACGTCAACGAATGACAACATCCGCGTCGATCCGGTGACCGGTACGCAGACGACCGCAGCCGGGCTCAGCTCGAGCTCTGCCCCGCGCGGGGTGGCCTACACGAACGGGGTCGCCGGCGCCACCTCGACCACGGCCTATTCGCTCGGCAGCTCGAGCCTGTGGCGGCTGGGCGGTTTCGGTGGCACGCTCCCCTCCGCAGACAGCGGAACGCTGACCGCGATCGGCGCCCATAACAAAGCGGTGTCGGGGCCGTACGGGTTCGACATCTCGCCCGTCTCCGGTCGCGCGTTCTTCGCGACGTTCAATGACAGCACGAGCCCGTGCAGCTCGTTCAGCTTCTGCCTCGAACGGCTCGACCTCGGCACGGGCGCCCCCGTCCCCGCCCTCGCCCTGAACAACCTCAACGGGATCGCGATCGCGCCACCGACCTCTCCGATCTTCCTCGGCTCGCGGCTGTTCGCCGCCCGCGAGGGCGACGGCAACGCCGTGGTCACCGTGCGCCGTAGCGGGGACACGCGCACGGCCGCGACGGCGACCTACACGCTGACACCGGGAACGGCGGGCGCGGGCGACTTCGCGACGGCCGGCGGCTCGGTCACCTTCGCGCCCGGCGAGTCCAGCAAGCCGGTTTCGGTGCCCATCACCGACGATGCCGACGTCGAGCCGGCCGAGACGTTCACGATCACGGTGGCGGCGACGACGGGCACCGGCACGTTCAACGGCTCCCCGACCACCGCCACGGTCGAGATCTTCGACAACGACGCGACTCCCGCCGCGACGCCGGGGGCGGGGTCGGGGTCGACCCCGACCGCGACCCCGGACACGACGAAGCCAACCGTCCTCGCCTTCGGCGCGCCGACCGCGAAGCTCAAGGCGTTCCTGAAGGGCTACAAGATCACGGCGTCGTGCTCGGAGGCGTGCACGCTGACCTCCACCGCCAAGCTGGGCACGAAGACGGTCGGGACGCTCACCGGGACGCTCAACGCCGCGGGGATCTTCAAGGGCACACTTAGGCCATCGAAGGCCGGCGGCAAGGCGCTGAAGAAGAAGCTCGAGTCCAAGAAGGCGAAGCCCGCCAAGTTGACGATCGCCACCGTCGCGACCGACACCTCCAAGCTGTCGGGGACGTCGACGGCAACGGTGAAGGTCAGTCGGAGCTAGGTGGAAGTCCCGCAGGTTGACCATCCAGGAGGACGGGTCTCCGTCCGGCCGCTCGAGCCGAACCGCGGTTGACGGCGATCCTACCGCCGCCTGCATCGCTGCGGCCGGACGGTTTCTACGTGCGAGCGATCAGACGACGCAGGCGTTCGAGCTGTCGCAGAAGCGCCGCGTGATCGAGAGCTTCTGGCGTATCGACCGCTGGCGGATCGAGTCGATCAGCGGCTTCGAGGTCCCAGCGCCGGCGATGCTCGGTCAGCAGGTTGGCGCCGCGGTCCCACAGAGCGCGGGCCCGTCGATCAGCCGGCCGAGCACCGAGGAAGGACTCGGTCGCGGGGTCGGGGTCGGGCTCGTGCTCGAGCACCGCGACCTCGCCACGGACGTCGCCAGGATCAAGCGTCCCGGCAGCGAGCAACTCAGCGCGGACGAGCGGCAAGACATCGGTGTCCTTCGGTCGGCCCGCAGCCTCCTTCGAGATAAGGAGGTCCGAAGCCGCTCCGACCGACACAACGAGGTCATCGGCCAACTGGAGGCTCACCGCGTTGCGCACCCAGGCGTCGTAGTCGCCGGTGCCGTCGGTGCTGTTCATGATCTCCAAGCGCCCATATCGCGGGTCGCACCGGTATAGCCGTGGAACTGCAGCGCGACACCGCCAACCAAGACGAATCGTACTTCATGTACTACAAGCGCCTGCAGGAGCGCTCGGTGACGAGCATCGACCTCGCTCATGCAGCGGTGCGGGTTCGGGCCTCTCGCGACGAGTACCGGCCACTCGCCAGCACCGCGCGCAGACCCGGCAGGGACGCCCGGTCGTCGCTCCACGGTGAAGACACAGCGATATCGAGCAGATCCTCGACGAGGGCAACGCGCACTTGACCAATATCTTGACGGCTCATCACCACAAACGGCGCCCGATCCCGCACCTCCGTGACGGTCATGCCGGAGGCGGTGGTTCGCAACGTGAGCTCGCCGTCGCCGACCAGCCAGCGCTCGCGACGCTCGACGTCACCGGCCGAGGCATCGACCCCATCAGGATGCGCATCGGCAGACCAAAGCCGTTCGAACGCTGCTTCCAGATCCTCGGCCGCGACGAGCACGTCAACGCGGCCGTTCCCTGGACGCTGCGGAGACCCCCAGATGGCAGCGGCCCCCGGTCCGACCAAGACGCCGATCTCGCCGAGCGCAGCGGCGCCGCTAAGCGCACTGCGGCACCGATACCACGCCTCCGCTCCCAGCAGCGTCTGAAGCCGTTCGGTCGGCGTGAGGTCGAGTTGATCCCCAACCAAGGCGATGTACTCGGCATCCGCCTCAACGACGCGCACATCGAGTTGCGCGCCCGCCGCCGCAGCCAGCTCCTCGAGCGCATCAAGCGATGGCCTCTGCGCCCCTGAGCGCCAGCGCGTAATGGTCTCGCGGGCTACCCCAACACGCGCGGCGAGTTCAGCATCCGAGAGGCCAAGTACCTGCAACTGCGCCATGACGGCGATCGAACTCACATCGAAATTGTGACGGATCCATCACAATCACGCAAGGGCTTGAACTTTCGATCGCAATCACCGCGCTTCCAGACGTGGCCGATGGTCCAGGCCACGCGCCGCCCCGCCCGGCGTAGTGTCTCACCATGCGGATCTCCTACGCCAATGTCGTCGCCACCCTCGCGCTGATCCTCGCGGTCAGCAGCACCGCCTTCGCAGCCTCCAATCCCAGCTCCTCGGCCCCGGCGAAGCTGAAGCTGTGCGCGGCCAAGAAGACCGGCGATCTGCGGATGCTCTCCGGCGGCGGCGCGTGCAAGTCCAGCGAACGAGCGGTGACCGTCGACCGCACGGGGCTCGTCGGTCCGGCGGGCGCGGCCGGCGCCGCGGGTGAGCGTGGTTCGCAGGGGGAGCGTGGTCTGCAAGGTGATCGTGGGCCGCAGGGCGAGCGCGGCCCGGCGGGCCCCGGCACGCTCCTCGCCAGCCCCGACGGCCGCTTCACCGTCGACGCCACCAACAACGGGATCGTCCTGGCCGGCCCGAAGGGCTCGGCGACCTTCGACGGCGAGGAGCTGCTCTCCGACGGCAACCTCAAGATCACCACCCCGAAGGCGCTCACGCTCTCCGACGGCACCGCGCTCTCCATCACCTCGGGCATCACGACCACGCTGACGACCGGGGCCGCACTCGAGATCGTGTCGGGCGCCACGACCGCGTTGACGACCGGGGCGAACTTCAGCCAGGACGTGGGCGGAGCCTTCACCCAAAGCATCGGCGGGGCCTACAGCCAGTCGCTGGGCGCCGGCGCCGTCCAGAACATCAACAACGGCCTCACCCAGTCCATCGGTGGTGCGTACGACCAGTCCATCGGCGGAGACCTCCACCAGGACATCACCAAGAACTACATCCAGTCCATCGGCGGCACATCCAGCCAGGCCGCCAAGTCGATCACCCAGAACGCCACCACCGCCTTCGCAACCTCGAGCGGCGTCGCGGCGCAACTGACCGCCCCCACCGTCACGATCGCCGGATCGTCCTGCTTCAAGGCGGTGGGCTACAACCAGGCCATCGTCCTCAACAATCCGTCGGCGCCGACGTGCTGAGCCGCCCGCCGGAGATATCCGGGCTGGCATGTTGCAAGCGATGACAAGGGTCACGATCGTCATCTGACAAGACCCGCCCGATTCCCCTCGGCTTGACATATGCCGATATCGGAATATGATTGCGTCATGGCACGAGCAGCGACGACGTCGGATGTCTTCAACGCGATCGCCGAGCCGCAGCGCCGGGAGATCCTGGTGTTGCTGCGGACGGGTGAGCGGCCGGTGACCGAGGTGGCCCAGGAGATGGGGATGACCCAGCCGGGGGCCTCCAAGCACCTGCGGGTGCTCCGGGAGGTCGGGCTGGTGCGGGATCGCAAGGCAGGCAGGCAACGCCTGTACGGCCTTGACGCCCGGGGGCTACGACCGGTCTACGAGTGGACCGGCGGGTTCGAGCGGTTCTGGAACGAGAGCTTCGACCGGCTCGACGAGTACGTGCAGGACCTCAAGCAGGCAAGGCAGGAGGGGTAGCTGATGAGCGCGACGGGACCAGGAGCGCCGGCGCAGTCCGCGACGGCCGACCGCGAGATCGTGATCTCCCGGGTCATCAGTGCCCCACGGGAGCTGGTGTTCGAGGCGTTCACCGAGGTGCGGCACCTGTCGCGGTGGTGGGGACCGGAGGGGTTCACCACCACCACGCGGGCGTTCGAGTTCCGCGTCGGCGGGGAGTGGGACTTCGTGATGCACGGACCGGACGGGACGGACTACCAGGAGTGGATCTCCTGGACCGAGATCGCCCCGCCGGAGCGGATCGCGCTGCTGCACGGTGAGTCCCGCGGCGACCCGAACGCCTTCGAGTCGGTCTTGACGTTCGCGCCCGACGGCGCGGCGACCCGGATCGAGATGCGCACGGTATTCCCCACCCGGGAGCAGCGCGACGAGGCGGTCGAGAAGTACCACGCGATCGAGGGCGGCAAGCAGACCCTGAGCAGCCTGGCTGCCTACGTCACCGAGATGGTTCGGATGGGAGTGGAGGGCTGATGGCCGGGAAGGTGTTCTTCAGCGTGTCGATGTCGCTGGACGGTTACATCGCGCCCGAGGAGCGCAGGGATGACCCGGATATGCAGCGCTGGATGGCGCAGTGGATGGAACTGCAGCAGTGGATATTCCCGCTGCGGTTCTTCCGGGAGAACCTGAAGCTCGGCGAGGGCGGCGAGGAAGGGCG
>NZ_DASYJG010000030.1:0-10839 GCF_035996765.1 Baekduia sp. | reverse complement strand
CCGACGTCGACGCGCTGAAGGCCGCGAAGGCCGGTGACACCACGGTCGAGCAGGCCGTGGCGGACATGTCGGCCAAGATCGGCGAGAAGCTCGAGTTGCGTCGGGTTGCCTACTTCGACGGCAATGTCGAGACCTACCTGCACAAGCGTGCGGCAGACCTGCCGCCCGCCGTCGGCGTGCTCGTCGAGTACACGGGTGATGGTAAGGACGCCGCGCACGCGGTGGCCCTGCAGATCGCCGCGCTGAAGGCCAAGTACCTGACGCGTGACGAGGTCCCCGAGGACATCGTGGCCAACGAGCGTCGCATCGCCGAGGAAACCGCACGCAACGAGGGCAAGCCGGAGCAGGCGCTGCCGAAGATCATCGAGGGTCGCCTCACCGGCTTCTTCAAGGACGTCGTGCTGCTCGACCAGCCGTCGGTGTCCGACAACAAGAAGTCCGTCAAGGCACTGCTCGACGAGGCAGGCGTGACCGTGACGCGGTTCGTCCGCTTCGAGGTCGGCCAGGCCTGAGCACCCAACCAACGTGAGCGGCTCACCACGCCACTCTCGAGGAAACCCCGCGCCCACCGGAGATCCCGGTAGGCGCGGGGTTTCTGGTTTCGCAGGGCGACCCGGCGGACGTTATTTGACACGTGTGTTGCTAGCGTCGGACGCATGACATCGGTTTCCGCGTTCGACGACGACGCGCTCGGCGAGTTGGACGCGGTCGGGGTGGCCGAGGCATTGAGGTGCGGCGCGATGTCCCCGACGGACGCGGTCGAGGCGGCCATCGCCCGCACCCAGAAGGTCGACCCACAGTTGAACGGCATGGCCTACGAGGCGTTCGACCGCGCACGGGACCGCGCCGCCGCCACGCACCGCTACGGCGGCTACTTCGACGGCGTGCCGACCTTCATCAAGGACAACATCGCCGTGGCGGGCATGCCGACGATGCAGGGCACCGACGCCTGGAAGCCCCGACTGCAGGCTGCCAACGGCGATTTCGCCAGGGTGTTTCTGGCGACCGGCCTTTCGCCGCTCGGCAAGACGCAGATGTCGGAGTTCGGCTTCAACGGATCGGCAGAACATCCGCGGATCGGGCCCGTACGCAACCCGTGGGACCCCGACTACACGGCCGGGGCGTCGTCGTCGGGTTCGGGGGCGTTCGTCGCCGCGGGAGTGGTGCCGATCGCACATGCCAACGACGGCGGCGGCTCGATCCGCATCCCGGCGGCCTGCTGCGGGCTCTTCGGCCTCAAGGCCGGCCGTGGGCTGATCCCGTTCGGCCCCATCGCCGGCGAGCCGCTGCACGGCGCCGCCACCAACGGCGTCATCTCCCGCAGCGTCCGCGACAGCGCGGCGATGCTCGACGTCCTCGCCGGCCCCGACGCGACCGCCCCCTACGCGCCGGCGGTGCCCACCACCCCCTTCCTCGACGAGGTCGGCCGCGACCCCGGTCGCCTGCGCATCGGCTTCCACACCAACTCGGCCATCAACGCCAACCCGCACCCCAGCGCCATCGCCGCCGTGACCGAGGCGGCAAAGCTGCTGGAGTCGCTCGGCCACGAGGTCGAGCCGGTGGCCGCGCCCTTCGACGACGCCGCGCTGGCCCGCGACTTCCTGAACATCTGGTTCGTCCACGCGGCATGGCTGGTCGCCGACGTCCGCCGCCTCACCGGCGCCGACGAGGACGGCTTCGAGCTCGACACGCTGGTGATGGCGGCGCTCGGCCGCGCGATCAGCAGCGTCGAGCATTGCGCGGCGCTCGAGCACCGGCACGAGCACGTGCGTGGCCTGGCCACCTTCCACCAGAGTCACGACCTGCTGTTGACGCCGACCCTCGCCACGCCGCCACCGCGCATCGGGCAGTTCGACACGCCGCGCGCGCTCAAGCCCTTCGCCCGCCTGTTGCTGCGCACGGGGAGCGCGGGCCTGCTGTCACGCCTCGGCGTCGTCGACAAGATGATCGACGACAACTTGGGTTGGGTCCCCTACACGCAGCTGGCCAACCTCACCGGTCGCCCGGCCGCCAGCGTTCCGCTGCACTGGACGGCCGACGGCCTGCCGCTCGGCGTGCAGTTCGTCGCTGCGCCCGGCGGTGAGGCGCTGCTGCTGCGGCTGGCGTCGCAACTGGAGCAGGCGCAGCCGTGGGCGGCGCGCCGGCCGGCGCTCTGAGCGCCGACCGGCTGCATCCGCCGAGTCCTACGAGGTGGCGCAGATGATGTAGACGCGCACCGTCACCGCGGTGGTGTCGCCACCGGCCGGGTTGATGGCCGTGCCGCGCCAGATCGTCCACGGGTCGCCGTCAACGGGCACCGTCGGCGACGCGAGCGACCCGTTGCGCGGACCGCTGCCCGAGAACCGCGCGTCACCGTGGGTGATCGGCGTGTAGTTGGCGCCACCGCTGATCGGCGTCTCGCCCGGAGCGCACTCGACGTTGCCTTGGTCGGCGGCGGTCGACTGGCCGTCGGCCAGGACGTGGTCGATGCGGTGGATCACCGTCCCGCCGACGACCCCAGCCGGTCCCGGGGCGCCGGCAGCGCCGGTCGCGCCCTTGGCACCCGCCGGGCCCGCCGCTCCGGCGGCACCCGTCGCCCCGGTCGCACCCGTCGCACCCTTCGGGATCTGCCCGGCCGCGAAGTCCACGGCCTTCAGCGAACCGTTCTTGACCTTCGTGCTGCTCACGGCGTTCTTCTTGAGCTGCGCCGATCCAACCGAGTTCTTCGCGATCGTCGACGCGGCGTAGCCGGTCGCGCTCATCGCCATCACCAGCGCGATGATCGCCACGACCATCGCGGGGCTGGGAAGTCTGTGCCTCACGGGTTCCTCTCTGCTGCTGGAAATGCTGGACTGGACCTAACGCGCGAACCGTATCGGGGGGATCGGCGGCGGCTGGACGCGTAGGCGCGAACTTCTCGCATACCAAAGGTTAGACGCTAACCTTGAGTATGTGCCTGAGCTCGTCAAGCTTACGTGGACGCCGAATCCGGCCTCTGGCCTGCCACGCAGCGCCCGGCGCGGTTGCGACTACGAGGCCTATGTACCTGACCTGCTGGCCGGCCGGACGTTCTCGCTGAGCGGTGGGACGGCTGCGGATGTCGCTGATGCCGAGCGCGCGGTGCAGCGTCTCAACCGGGAGGCTCGAGGACTGGCGGATTCCGAGGCGGTCGCACGGCTGCTGTTGCGCGCCGAAGCGGTCGCGTCGTCGAGGATCGAAGGGCTCGAGGTCGGAGGCCGCCGGTTGTTGAAGGCCCAACTGGCCGTCGGCCTCGGCGACGATCCGGCGGACGTCACCGCGACCGAGATCCTCAACAACATCGAGGCCATACGGTGGGCCGTCGAGGCGGCAACCCGTGCCGAGGCGATCACCGTCGACCACCTCCTGTCCATCCACGCACGGCTGCTCGCGGGTACCCGCATCGAAGAGCACGGCGGCAGGCTGCGAGCGGAGCAGAACTGGATCGGCGGCAGCTCCTACAACCCGTGCTCGGCCGCGTTCGTCCCGCCGCCCTCAACGCGTGTGCTCACATTGCTCGACGATCTCTGCGCGTTCTGCAACGACGACGCGCTGCCGGCCATCGCCCACGCTGCCATCGCTCACGCGCAGTTCGAGACGATCCACCCCTTCATCGATGGCAACGGACGAACGGGCCGTGCGCTGATCCACGTGATCCTTCGCCGCCGCGGCCTCGCCCCCGTCGTCGTCCCGCCGGTCTCGCTGATGCTGGCGACGTGGTCACAGGACTACATCAACGGCCTGACCGGGACGCGCTACCGCGGTGAGGCGAGCTCACGGGAAGCCGTTGAGGGCCTCGACGCCTGGATTGCGCTGTTCGCCGCCGCCACGACGCGTGCCGTCGCCGATGCGGAGCGCTACGAGCAGCGGGTCGCCGAAGTGCAGGCGACCTGGCGCGAAGCGCTTGGCCGGCCGCGCGCCGACTCGGCGACCGACCGGCTGCTACGCGCGCTGCCCGGCGCGCCGGTCATCACCGTCCAGAGCGCCGCGGCCTTGATCGACCGCAGCGAACAGGCCATCAACAACGCGATCCCGCGGCTGCTCGAAGCCGGGGTGCTGAAGCAGACCACCGCCGGACGCCGCAACCGCGCGTTCGAAGCCGTTGACCTCATCGACGCGTTCACCGACCTCGAGCGCCAGCTCCCCAGCCCCGACGGTGACACGCGACGCACGCCGCCAGGTCGACGGGTGCCCCAGAGGCGGGCCTGAAGGCGCGGAGCTTAGCTCGCGGTCGACGCCGTCGAACCCAGGCCGTCTCAGAGATGATCGCCAGCCGGTGAGACGGGCGAAGAGGGTTACGCCCCACGCGCATGACCTCTTCGCCCTGGTGTCTCATCGGTGACCTTGGCGGGCGCGTATTGAGGGAGCGCCCAGGTCAAACGACGCGGCGGCGAGAGTCCTGTCCAGATCCCTCCACCACATCGGTGCGTCAAGGTCTCCAGGGGAGAAGGGCCTCAACGCGGGTCCGCGGGCATCTTACCGGTTTGGACACCATCTGTGTGTCTAACAAGCAAGCGGGCGGTCGCGGGGCGCTCAGACGTTCAGCGCGTGATCCTGGACCGCGGCGCGGGCCGCCGGGCGCTCGCGCCGACCGAGCCGGACGAGGGCTCCATCGCCGGGCGTGATCGTGATCATCCGCCGCCGCGGCCGCGGCGGCGGACCAGCGGCGGAAACGGTGAAGCGCTCGGCCGCTGCACGCAGGACGATGCGCATCTCCAGCAGCGCGAAGCTGGCGCCGATGCAGCGCCGGCGGCCGCCGCCGAACGGGATCCAGGTGTAGGTGCCGGGCTTGGTGTCCAGGAAGCGCTCCGGCCGGAAGGCGTGGGGCTCGGGGTAGATCTTGGGGTCGTGGTGGACGAGCGCGGCGCTGGCGATCAGCACGACGTTCGGCGGGTAGGTCCAGCCGCCGATCGTCACCTCCTGCTTGACCAGGCGGGGCTCGGCGTTGGGGAGCACCGGGCGCAGGCGCAGGACCTCGTTGATGGTGGCGTCGAGGTAGCGGTCGTCGTCGGTCGCGGCGTCGGCGGCGAGGCGCTCCAGGACCTCGGGCCGGCGGGCCAGCTGCTCGAAGGCGAAGGCCAGCGATGACGCGGTGGTCTCGTGGCCGGCGACCAAGGCGGTGACCAACTCATCGCGGATCTCCTCGTCGGACATCGGCGAGCCGTCATCGTGCTCGGCAGCGAGCAGCATGGCGAGCACGTCGTCGCGCTCGCCGCCCTCGCGGCGGCGATCGGCCATCAGCGCGAAGAGCTCAGAATCGACCTGCGCCTTGTCCTCCTCGAAGCGGCCGAAGCGGCCGCGGCCGGCGAGGAGGCGCTGTGCGGGCGGCAGCAGGGAGAGCGGGCTGTCGCCGAACGAGAGGATCGACGTCAGCCGGTCGCGCAGGCTGTTGAGGCGCGCGCCCTCGTCGAGGCCGAAGACCGCCCGAAGGATGATCTCCATCGTCAGCTGCTGAAGCCGCTCGTGGAGCGCGACCGGCTCGTCGATGGGCCAGCTGTCGAGCTCGCGGTCGGTCAGCTCGGTCATCAGACCGGTGAGCCGTTGCATGCGCTCGCCGTGGAAGGCGGGGAGCATCAGCTTGCGCTGCTCCAGATGCGGCGCTTCGTCGAGGAGGATGAGCGAATGGGGTCCGACGATCGGCGCGAGGATCCGCGCGCCCTCGCCCGGGTGCAGGACGTCGGGCGGGGCCATGAAGACCTCGCGCAGGTCGTCAGGGTCAGAGAGGATCACGGCCGGCAACTGGCCGAGCAGGCGCATGGTGAAGCGCGGGCCGTAGCGCGCACGCAGGCGTTCGACGTAGACGGTCGGTCGGTTCCACCAGCCGATCGTCTGCAGCAGCGACGGCAGTCGTGGGCCGGGCGGCAGCGTTGCCTGCATGGTCGTGATCGTCCTCTCGCTGTAGTGTCGAACGCGTGCCGCTGAGTATATGTACTGGTCAGTATGAGTCAAGCTGGACGTGGGCCTGATGCCCCGCGGTGAGTTCGATCGCAGCGCGCGCAAGGCGGCCACCCGCGCCAAGCTGTTGCAGGCGGCAGCGACGGTCTACGCCGCTCACGGCTTCGCCGGCGCGACGCTTGACGATGTCGCCGAGGAGGCCGGTCTCACCAAGGGCGCGGTCTACGGGCACTTCGGCTCCAAGGACAACCTCCTGGTGGCGCTCATGGAGGAGTACCTGGCAGCCGAGATCGCCGAGCAGGTCGCGCTGTTTGACCGCGACGAGACGACCTGGAAGCGTCCGCTCGCTGGCAGCGACCAGTGGATGCGCGAGCTCGATGAGGCTCCGGAAGCGTTCCGGTTGCTGATCGAGTTCTGGCTGGCCGCCGGACGTGACGAGCAGCTGCGGGAGCGCTTTGCGGCGGGCTTGGAGGCGCTGCGGATGACCTTTGCGCAGTTCGCTTCGGAGAGCCGGACCGATGCCGGGATGGAGAAATCACCTCAGGCCGCGCGGCACTTCGCCAACGTCATGCTCGGCCTCAGCATGGGCCTTGGCCTGATCCGCGTCGCCGACCGTGCCCATCTCTCGTCCGGACTGCTGGGGACCGCGATGTCGGTGCTCATCCGCGCGGCCGAGCGCGATGAGGAGCTGTGTGCGGCAATGGAGGACCCGGACGCGCGGTAGCTCGACGCGCAGGGCTCAGGCGAAGAGGGATGTCTGGGAGAAGCCCGGGACGTTCTCGATCTCGAGCATGCGGCGCTTGGTGACGACGCCGCCGGGTGCGGAGAAGCCGGTGAGCGCGCCGTCGGCCGCGACGACGCGGTGGCAGGGCACGATGATGGGGAAGGGGTTGCTGCCGAGCGCGGCGCCGACCGCGCGAGCCGCGTCGGGTGAGCCGACCGTGCGGGCGATCTCGCCGTAGGTCGCCACCGTGCCGGGTGCGACCGCGCGCGTGGCGGCGTAGACGCGGCGCCGGAATGCGTCGATGCCGTCCTCGTCGAGGGTGACGGCGGTGAGGTCGCGGTGCTCGCCGTCGAGCAGCGCGACCATGCCGGCGATGGCATCGCGAACGGGCGCGGGGACGTCGTCGGCGTCGTGGATGTCGACGCCGCTGAGCGGGCGCGGCCCCGGAAGCGAGACGCCGGTGATCCCGCGCGCGCTCCACGACACGCTGCACGTTCCGAGAGCCGTCGAGAACACCACCATGTCAATCACGGTACCCCCGGCGGAGGTCAGACTTCAGGCGCGGCGCAGCCGGCGGAGGCGGTCGCCAACCAGCCGGCGGCTGCTCTGCCCCATCGTGCGCAGCGGCGTGTCGCCCATCAGCATCCGCATCGAGAGCCGCAGCGTCGAGGCCGCGGCCTTGTCGGGTGAGCCGGAGTCGAAGATCGGCTCGGGGTCGTACTCGATGCCGAGCTGGATCGCCTTGGCCAGCTCGTCGCCATGGACGCGCGCGGTCAGCGCGAGCGCCATGTCGATCCCGGCCGAGACGCCCGCGCCGGTGACGAACTTGCCGTCAAAGACGACGCGGTTGGCGACGACGTCGACGCCCATCGCTTTGAGGTTCTCGCGAAAGGCCCAGTGGGTCGTGGCACGCCGCCCCGCCAGAACGCCGGCGGCACCGTAGACGCCGGAGCCGGTGCAGGCCGAGGCGAGCCAGGTGGCGGTCGGGGCGACCTGGCGCACCCAATCGAGCAGGGCCTGATCGTCGAGCGGGCCGAGGGGCTTGCTCGATCCGGGGATGACGACGACGTCGGGATCGGGCAGCTGCGCGGGGGTCGTTGTCGGCAGGACGGTGAGACCGTGGTCGCTGGAGACCGGGCTGGTCGTCGTGGCGACCCAGTGCAGCTCGACGTCGGGCCAGAGGCTGATGACCTCGTAGGGGCCGATGAGGTCCAGCGCGGTGAAGTCGGGGTAGATGACGTAAGCGATCTTCATGGGCGGATGGCGCAGCATCGCAGAGCGGCTCGGCGCCGTAGGGTTACGAGGCCGCGAAGCCCGCCAGCAACGCGCCGACGCCCGCGTTCCAGCGGCGCTGGATGGTGGCGTTGGAGCCGCCGAGGCGCTGCGAGCTCTCGGCCGCCGCCAGCCCGTGGATGAGCGCGACGTAGGCGTGGGCGATGTCAATGGCATCGCCTTGGAGCTGTCCGTCCTTGATGGCGGCCTTGACCGCCGCGACGATGCGCTTGCGCACCGCGGCGCCGGCGGCCTGCTCCTCAGGCGCCGGGTCGAAGCTGGCGAACGGGCGGGAGAACATGATCGCCGAGAGGGCCGGATGGGCGACGATGAACGTGCGGTAGCGCTGGGCGAGCGTGTGGAGCTCGTCGAGGCCGGCAGCGTCGGGGTCCGGCGTGCCGAGCTCCTGCGCCAGGTGTTCGAAGCCGGAAAAGAAGACTGCGCGCAGGACGCCGGCCTTGTCGCCGAAGAGCTCGTAGACGGCGGCAGGCGAGGTCCCGGCGGCGTCGGCCAAGCGGCGGGCGGTCAGCGCGGCCGGGCCCTCGGCGGCCAGGAGGCGCAGCGCCGCCTGCAGGACCTGCTCGGCGAGCTCCGGTGTGCGCTGCTTGGGACGCGGCATCTGTTTTTGGAGAATACTGGGTACTTGTTTTGAAACGATGTTCCGGTACGCTTCGCGCCATGACGACGACACGCACACGCTACGAGCTGACCGACGGCATCGCGACCATCACGATGGACGACGGCAAGGTCAACGCCATGTCGCCCGACATGTCCGCCGAGTTGTTGGGGCATTTGGATCGCGCCGAGGCCGAAGCGGCGAAGGTCGTCGTGCTCGCCGGCCGTGAGCGGACGCTATCGGCCGGCTTCGACCTCAAGGTTGAGCCCGCGGGCTGGCCGGCGATGATGGCCTCGGGTGCGCGACTGTCGGCGCGGATGCTCTCGTTCCCGCGGCCTGTTGTCGTCGCTTGTCCGGGCAATGCCATTGCCATGGGCGGCTTCCTCTTGTTGTCGGCCGACTACCGCGTTGGCGCCGCGGGCGACGGGCGCATCGGGCTCAACGAGGTGGCGATCGGGCTGACGATCCCATGGTTCGCCATCGAGATCGCCCGCCACCGACTGCCGCGCCCGGCCTTCGACCGCTGCACGGTCACGGGTGTGCTGCTCGGTCCGGAAGAGGCCCGCACGGCAGGCTTCCTCGACGAGGTGGTCTCTGCGGAAGACTTGCAGACCGCCGCCCTCACGGCCGCCCAGCAGCTGGCCACGATCGACGCCGTAGCCCACGCGGCCGCGAAGGTCCGCGTGCGCCGCGAGGTCCTCGCCGGTTTGGAGGACGGCATCGCGCGCCTGGAGGGCGACGGCCGGGAGTGGTGAGTCCGCCGAGTGGCGCACGGCGAGCACCGGTCGCTTTGACCGGGAATATCCCGGTCAACGTACCCAGCACTGTCGATTTGCGCCCGCGCCGTTCGTCTCCCTGCGACCATCCACTCAAGGAGGACCCGATGAAGTACTTGCTGTTGATCCATCAGGGCACCACGCCGACGCCGCGCGATGAGTCGTGGAAGGACCTGTCGCAGGAGGAGCAGAACGCGGTCTACGCCGCCTACAAGGAGATCAACGAGAACCCGGGTGTGACGTCCGGGCTGGCGTTGGAGCCGCCGGAGCTGGCGACGACGGTGCGGGTGCAGGACGGCAAGACGCTGACCACCGACGGGCCGTTCGTCGAGCTCAAAGAGGCCGTCGGCGGCTACCTGATCTTCGAGGCCGACGACCTCGATGCGGCGATCGAGCTGGCCGCCAAGATCCCGGCCGCGAGCCTGGGTGGCGCGATCGAGGTGCGCCCGATCATGGAGAACGCGTGGTAGCACCGCTCGAGCTCGAGCGGGCCTTTCGCGACCAATGGGGTCGCGTTTTGGCCACCCTGATCGGCTTCCTCGGCGACTTCGACCTCGCCGAGGAGGCCGCGCAGGAGGCCTTCGCGATCGCCGCCGAGCGCTGGGCGCGCGACGGCGTCCCGAGCGACCCGGGCGCCTGGCTGATCACGACCGCGCGCAACCGCGCGATCGACCGCATCCGCCGCAACCGCGTGCTGGTCGAGAAGGTCGGCCTGCTCGAGGTCCCGCAGACCATCGAGGACCCCATGGACGAGGCAGCCCCCACCTTCCCCGACGAGCGGCTCGAGCTGCTCTTCACCTGCTGCCATCCGTCGCTGGCCGTCGACGCCCAGGTCGCGCTGACGCTGCGCACGCTCGGCGGTCTGACCACCCCCGAGATCGCGCGCGCGTTCCTGGTCGGTGAGCCGACGATGGCCCAGCGTCTCGTGCGCGCCAAGCGCAAGATCAAGGCCGCGGGCATCCCCTTTCGCGTGCCGCCGGACCACCTCCTGCCCGACCGGCTCACCGCCGTGCTGGCCGTCATCTACCTGATCTTCAACGAGGGGTACTCGACCCCGCCCGCCCGCAGCGACCTCGCCGCCGAGGCGATCCGGCTCGGCCGTGCGCTGGCCGAGCTGATGCCCGACGAGCCCGAGGTCCATGGGCTGCTGGCCATGATGATGTTGTTGGACGCGCGCCGCGCGGCACGCCTGAGCGAGGACGATGACTTGGTCCTGCTCGCCGACCAGGACCGCGCGCTGTGGGACCGTGCGCAGATCGACGCCGGCCGCACGGTGCTGGACCGCGCGTTCGCGTTGCGCGGCCGCGGCCCGTACGTCCTGCAGGCCGCGATCGCCGCGCTGCACGCCGACGAGCCGCGCGACTGGGCGCAGATCGCCGGGCTCTACGGCGAGCTGGCGCGCCTGACCGACTCGCCGGTGGTGGAGCTGAGCCGCGCGGTGGCGGTGGCGGAGGCCGAGGGGCCGGCGGCGGGACTGGCGATCGTCGATGGGTTGGCGCTTCTCGAGGACTATCACTACCTGCACGCCGCGCGGGGGGAGCTGCTGCGGCGGCTCGGGC